>NZ_JBVKBA010000032.1:0-70042 GCF_055639175.1 Streptomyces sp. NPDC107546
GACGTGTCCTCCGACGCGAACGCGGCCGGTGCCGACAGCAGCGCGAGCGGGGCTATGGCAGCCGTCGCCGCCGCGGCGGCCAGGGCACGGCGAAGTGGTCAGGCCCGGGACGCTCCGAGGAACCGCAGCACGGCCAGGACGCGGCGGTGGTCCGCGTCGACCACGGGCAGGTCAAGCTTGGCGAAGATGTTGTTGATGTGCTTCGCCACGGCGCTCTCGCTGACCACCAGCGCCTGCGCGATGCCGGCATTGGAGCGCCCCTCGGCCATCAGGCCGAGCACCTCCCGTTCGCGGGGGGTCAGCCGCGCGAGCGGGTCGCTGTCGCGCCGCAGCAGCAACTGGGCGACGACCTGCGGGTCCAGGGCCGTGCCCCCGTCCGCCACTCGCCGGACCGCCGCCACGAAGTCGGCGACATCGGCAACCCGCTGCTTGAGCAGGTAGCCCACACCGCTGGTGTTCGCAGACAGCAGGTCAGCCGCGTACCGCTCCTCCACGTACTGCGAAAGCAGCACCACCGGCGTCCCCGGCCAGCGCCGACGGATCTCCATCGCCGCCCGCACCCCCTCGTCGGTGAAGCCGGGCGGCATCCGGACGTCGATCAAGGCAAGTTCGGGCCGGTGCTCCGCCACTGCCGCCAACAGCCCCTCCGCGTCGTCGGCTTCCGCGGCGACCTGGAACCCGCCCATCTCCAGCACCTTGATCAGGCCGACCCGCAACAACACCGAATCCTCGGCGATCACCGCGCGCACGGCAGCTCCGCGGTGATGGTGGTGGGCCCGCCAACGGGGCTGCTGACGTGGAAGGCCCCGTCGAGGGAGCCGACCCGCTTGGCCAGCCCGGTCAGCCCCGTGCCGGCGGCGGCGTCGGCACCGCCCAGCCCGTCGTCGGTAACGCGCACTCGCAGCACCTCGCCGACCTGACGGACTATCACCTCTGCACGCATCGCGTTGGCGTGCTTCGTTGCATTGGTCAGCGCCTCAGAGATCACGAAGTACGCGACTGACTCCACGTTGGGTGCCACCCGCTCCTCCAGACTGACCCGCAGCCGCACCGGCAGGGGCGTACGGGCAGCCAGCCCGGACAACGCCGCGTCCAGACCTCGGTCTTCGAGCACGGCCGGGTGCAGCCCCCGCACCAGGTCATTGAGTTCGGCGATCGCCTCCTTCGCCTCCAGGTGCGCTCTCGCGATCACCTCGCGGGCATCACTCGGCAGGTCCGGGCGGGTGGCAATGGCCAGACCCAGGTTGACCGCGAGAGACACCAACCGCTGCTGGGTGCCGTCGTGCAGGTCGCGCTCGATCCGGCGGCGCTCCGCGTCGACGGCCTCGATCAAGTCGGTCCGGCTCACGGCCAGCTGATCGACCCGCTCCTGGAGCCGCTGCGCCCGGCTGGGCCCGAGCAGGCCCAACGCCAGCCGCGCCTCGGCCCGGGCTACTGCCCGCGCGGTCCAGGGCAGGGCGCACAGGAGGAGGAGTCCAGCCGCTGTGTAAGCCGGCAGCTGGGTCAGGTAGCCGAACCAGTCCTGGCGGATTCCGGTTGGCAGCGCCCATGACCAGGCGTAGGCGATGACGCCCGCCAGGCACGCCGCTGCCACCGCGAGCACCAGCAGCTCCAGCAGCGCGAGCAGCGGGCCCAGCAGGAGGTGGTAGCCGATCTTGCGCCAAGGCCGCGTCGCCGCGAGCCACCGGGCGGTCGAGGCCCACGTCCATTGTTCCGGCGCGGTGGGGGTGAGCCGGGGGACGTCCACACCGATGAGCACCCGGTGGCGAGCCCGCTGAACGGCCGTCAGCACCGGGGTGCCGAGCAGGACCAGGGCGGCCGACACGGAAACCGTAAGGAGCCAGTTCCCCGTCCTGGCGGTAGTCGCCGCCGCCCAGGCCCACACGGGCACCAGCGCCAGGTGCGGCAGCACACCAGCGGCAAGAAAGCCGGTGTCCCGCTGCGCCCGGAGGACCGTGCGTCTCAGTCCAGCTGGAATCGTCATGGCACGACGCTAGGGCACCGCAGGAGGACGGTGCCATGAAGCCCGTACCCGATCTCATGGTGAACCTAGTACCAGCTGTAGATCTGGATCTTGGCCTGTGGGCGGACAGCATCTCGGGTCGGTAGGTCGGCCGCTGCGGGCCGCTGGCAGGTAGACCGGGCCCGGTGGAACAGGCACTATGCCCCGGTGAGCATCGTCACCAAGTTCTTCGTGGCACCGGACGCCGAAGCTGCCGCTGCTCTCGCGGAGGCATCGCCGTCAAGGACTTCCTCAAAGCTCCGACCGGTGAAGATGCCCTCCCACTCGATCAGAGCCTCCTCGACATCGAAGTTGCCGAAGGTCAGGGACTCGAAGACCCCGTCGGGGCAATGGCCACCCTGAAGAGCTGGCGTCTCCTGCGCGAACTGCGGTGCAGCACCACCCGCATCACCGGCCTCGTGCAGGCAGTCCTCATGCTTCAGCATCGGATGGGCCTGAGATTGGAAAAGGCTCAAGGTCGAAGCAGACCAGAACGTCGGCCTGGCCAAGGCACACAAGTTCCGGTCCACGGCAAACCATGTGATCCAGCCCGGCACGCACTCACTCGCGATGCAGGTCAATGGCCGACGGTTCTTCCCCGTGGTGTTCGAGGTCGTGGAGTGACGAGCCCGTCTGCTGCCTGATCCAGCCCGCTGCCGCCGGCTGGACCCTTATACATCTGCTCCGCTCCGCTGGGCCCTGGCTTCGTAAGTCACGGCCCATCGGGTCATGCTCGCGCGGCCCCTACGTACATGCAGGCCTCGCTGAAGCCATGGACAAGGCCGAGGGCGCGCTTCGGAGCCTTCTGTGAGCCGCCGGGCGGAAAGCTCGGCGTTTCGGCCAAGCCCCATGCCTCGCACACCTGTTGTCGGGGGCGGGTCGATGCATCGTCCACGCTCCGCCACGCGCGCAATCTCGGGATTTCGAGAGCGACCGACACACATGTGTTCGATACCTCTGCCGGGTCGTTGAGCCTCACGACCACGCCGGACGACCGTCAAGGGGGACCACGTTGACCTCGGCCGATACGCAAGAGCAGCAGACCACGGCGCCGCCCCCGCCACCGCCGGCGGACATCACCTACAGCGGGCAGTACTCCGTCAACCCCCTCGCCGAGGTCTCCTTCGGGCGGATGTGCAGGCAGATTCCGGCCGTTCTGGGTCGGATCGCCCGGCTGTCGTGGCGGACCGACCGGTGCGCGGTTCAACTCCTGCTTGGCTGCCAGGTGGTCACGGGCCTCTCTGCCGCCGTGCTGCTGGCCGCAACCGCCCGCGCCATGGAGCCCGTCCTCGGGGACGGCTACGCCGGCGAGAGGCTGCGCGGCGCCGTGCCCGCGCTGCTGGTGGTGGCACTCGCCGCGGCGATGGGCCGCACCGCAGGGGCGGTGGCCACCTACGCCGAGCGACGGATCACCCCGCTGCTCACAACGGAGACGGACACCGCGCTGGTCGAGGCGGTGTGCCGGGTCGAGGCCGCAGCGTACGCGGAGGAGGGGTTCTCGGACCGGCACGAGGCAGCCGAGATGGGGGTGATCCGCACCCTCGTGATGGTCACCGACGCCCAGCGATTCCTGTCCGCGCTGATCCGCATGGTCACCGCCGGCGGCGTGCTGTCGGTGCTGAACCCGCTGATGCTGCCCCTGCTGCTGCTCGCCGTGCTGCCGGCCGGTGTCGGCGCCGTCCTGACCGCCCGGGTCGACTACGAGATCCACTACGCCAACGTCGCCGACCGCAACGTGCGCGGCATGATGCGCTGGTGGGCGACCACGCCGAAGTACGGCGACGAGGTCCGCGCCAACTCGATGACCGACTACCTCGTCTACTGGTACCGGGCCCTGTCCGACCGATGCGACCGGCGCACGCTGGCCGCCGCGCCAAGGACTCTGCGGATCGCCCTGCTCTCCTCGCTGGCCGGCGGTGTCTTCCTCGTCGCGACCTGGGCAGCCCTCGCGTGGCTGGCCGTGACAGGACGGATCGCGCTCGCGGTCGCCGCCACGGCCGTCATCGCCGTCCAGACCACGCTCGCCGCCCTCTCCCAGGTCGTCATCAACGGCGCCGCGGTCTTCCACACCAGCCTGTACCTGAGCGACATGCAAGCCTTCCTCGACGACGCCGCCGCCCGCGCCCCCAAGCGCGGCCCCCGCGAGCTCACCGCGCCGGTCGAGGAGATCCGGCTCGACGAGGTCGTCTACCAGTACCCGGGCAAGGACAAGCCCGCCGTGGACGGTGTCTCCCTCACCCTGGAGCGCGGCCAGATCCTCGCTGTCGTCGGAGCGAACGGCTCGGGGAAGTCCACGCTCACCCGGCTGCTCACCGGGATCTACCTGCCCGACAAGGGCAAGGTCACCTGGAACGGCACCGACCTCGCCGAGGTCGACCCCGAAACCGTCTGGCGCCGCACCGGTCTGGTGCCGCAGATCTTCGCCCAGTGGCCGCTGCGGGTCCGCGAGAACGTCACCTTGGGCCAGCCCCGTACCCACGACGACACCCCGGTGTGGGAGGCCATCGACGCGGTCGGCATGCGCGAAGCCGTCGAGGACCTCCCCGCAGGCCTGGGCACCCTGCTGTCCCGCGAGGTCTTCGGCGGATCGGAGCTCTCCGGCGGCCAGTGGCAGCGCATCGCCTGCTCCAGGGCCTTGTACCGCCGGCCCGGACTGCTGATCCTCGACGAGCCCACCTCCCAGATGGACCCGCGCGGCGAGCACCAGATCTTCGAGCAGATCAAGACCATCGCCGCCGACCGCATCACCATCGTGGTCACCCACCGCCTGGAGAACACACAGGTCGCCGACCGGATCATCGTGATGGAGCACGGCCGGATCTCCGAGCACGGAACGTACGAGGAACTCGCCGCCGCAGGCGGCCTGTTCACCGAACTCCTGGCCCTCTCCCACGACCGCTGACCAACCCCGCTGCCGCGCCCCGCTTCGGGGCGCAGCGCCCCTTGCCCACCGCCCGTCGTACGGAGGATTCGTTGACCGCCGACTCTGGGTACGCACTCTTGACCATCGCCCGCTACGGCCGAGTCGATCTTCTCTGCATTGATGAGCTGGGCTATATGGAGCTGGACCGCAGGGGCGCTGAGCTGCTGTTCCAGGTGCTGACCGAGCGCGAGGAGAAGAACAGCGTCGCCATCGCCTCGAACGAGAGTTTCAGCGGCTGGACCAAAACCTTCACCGACCCCCGGCTCAGCGCGGCCATCGACGACCGGCTCACCTTCGGCGGCAACCTCATCCAGACCGGCACCGAATCCCACCGCCTGGCCCTCACCCAGGCCCGGAGAGCAGCACAGAACGCTGCCGGCTGAACTCGCCCTGTACGGGAGGCGATGCCGTGTTACCCCGCACGCGACGGCCCGGACGGCCTCCCGCTAGTGCGGTGCGATGGTTTTGATCCAGTCCTCGACGGCGACCACATCTGCCCACTGCGGGAACAGCTTTTCGGTGAGCATCCGGTGCACCTCGGGGTCGGTGTCGAGGCAGGCATCCGCCAGGACGGTGAGGCCGAAGTCCAGGTCGATGGCGTGCCACAGGGTGGACAGCACTACAGCGCTGGTGGCGATGCCAGTGAGAACAAGGCTGTCGATATCGCGAGCTCTGAGCACCAAGTCGAGGTCGCTGCCCGAAAACGCGCTCCCCCGCCTCTTGGTGACCACGACGTCGCCCTGCTGGGGCGCGACGTCGTCATGGATCTCGGTGCCAGGGGCTCCCTCGGTGAACAGGCCGGCCCGCACGGCGTTTGTCATCACCCTGTTGCGGGGGCTGACTTCTGGATCGCCCGGCCGTAACCCGAGCACCACGTAGATCACGGTGATACCTGCAGCCCGGGCACCGTCGATCGCCCTGCGCAAGCGCGGCAGATATCCGGAACCGTCATCGGCGATGGCCACGACGTCCCGTTGGACGTCCATCACCAGAAGGGCGCTGTTCGCCATACTTGCCGTCCCTTCTCCGTTGGGACAAGTCTGGTGGATCAACCGAGCTGCGGTGGAGGTTTCGGAGATTTTCGCAGCGTCGCGTCGCAGTGCCCCCACGACCGGTGTCAGTTCTCATCGACATTTTCTCGCCCTGCGATCACCAAGTGCTGCCCAAACTGACCCGGACACCGAGCGCAGCATGCGCGCCCACCACGCCCGCGCCGCGAAGGCCCTGGACGTACGAGTCGAGCCGGGCGGGGAGTTCTGGGGGTGGGCCGGGCGCACCCTGGGTGCCCCGGCCCGCACCGCCGACGGCCAACCTGCGTGGCTGCGGCTGGTGTCCGCGCCGGAAGACAAGGCGTCGGGGAAGTTGCGGGACGGCGCTCTCGACGCCCAGCACGCCTTCGGTGACCTGGACGGGCACCGGCCCGCGCTTCTGGCCGTCCACGACGCCGTCGACGACGGCACCGCCTACCGGTTGGAGCTGTCGGTGCGCGTCGACCAGCCGGTCCTGTCCGACGATCCGATCATCCGGCATGAGGCCCAGCTGCCGGACTCCTGGCGGCAGGAGCTCGCCGGGACGCTGGAGAAGGTGGCGCCCGTCGACACCGACCGCGTCGCCGTACGACAGCAGTACATGGACCGGGCGATCCCCCAGTTCGTCGGCGTCCCGGCACCCGCCGTCACCCGCTGGACCACCGCACTCCGACGTGCACTGGGCGAACCTCACGGCGTCGCCCCTGCGGCTGTTGGACTGGGAGGGATGGGGCGGCGCCCCGGAGGGCTTCGACGCCGCCACGCTCTACGCCTACACACTGCTCCAGCCGGACACCGCCGCCCGCGTCCGCACCGTCTTCCCGATCCTGGGCAGCCAGGCCGGCCTCGCCGCCGAAGCGACCATGTGCGCCCAGCTGCTGCAGGCCGTGGCCTGCGGCGACAACCTGGTTCTCGAGGACCGACTCCGGGACTGGGCGGAGGAACTCCGCCGGCGCTGACGGCAAGGGCCGGGCGGAGCTTGCCGCCGGGCTCGTTCCCGGATGCGGCGGGAGCTGCGGCGGCCGACCCGAAGGGCAAGTGATCAACCCACCCATCCGATGTCACGGACCTCGATCGCTCCGGCGTGCGGCATGTACTGAATCCAGCACCGCCGGCCGAACCCCTCCCGGATCCCCTGGGTTCGCCGTGCTTTTCGTGATCGCGGTTCAGGTCGGTCGGCGATGCTGGCGCCCTGCTGCACCCGGGCATGAACGAGCGCGGTCACGGAGACCTTGCTGGTGCTTTCCGTGTCCGCACTCGGGTGGTGTGCTCAGGGGGTGGCTACGAGCTTGTAGTCGTTGGTGTACGCCTGGAGCTGGGACTCTGCGGCGCTGTAGAGGATCTTCGTGTCGGTGGAGGAGGAGTCGAGGACGACCTTGACGCCGAGGTTGGCCTTGATCTTGTTGGTGGCCAGGTAGTTCCGGGCGCCGCCGGTGACGAGGATGAGAGTCGGGTCGGCTCCGGACGGGGAGATGTTGGCGGCCGGGACGGAGAAGGAGAATTGGTTGGCGGTGACTGAGTTGTCATCGCCGTTGATGTGGACCAGGCCGTGGAGGTCGTCGAAGCGGGTGCTGGTGCCGTCGCCGTACACCCGGCGAAAGTGGTTGCCGGAGATCAGGTTCTCCGAGCTGCCGTTTGTCAGGGCGATCATGCTGGGGAAGTTGCTCAGCAGCTTGTTCGCGGAGATGGTGCAGCGGTTGGAGTTGATGAGGGTGATGTTGCAGGCCCATAGAATGGTGTTGCCGGAGATGAGGATGCCCTCGGCGTTCTCCGCGAAGACCGAGTAGCCCGCCCAGGCGCTGATCAGATGGTTGTTGGTGATCTTGGCGACCTGTGATGCGCCGGTGAGGGAGATCGAAGTGCCGCACTCGGCGACGAAGTTGTTGGTGAAGCTGCACGCGTCTGCGCCCTTCACCACCATGGCCTGGGTGAGATAGACGAAGCCCATCCCCTCGAAGCGGAACGAGTCATTGTCCGACTGGACCGAGATGCCGATCTTGTGGTTGCCCTCCACGTACGGCTTTGTGGACGCCACGCCGTCGATACAGAAGTCCTGGAAGACGATGCCGTTGAGCCGGCCGACCTCGGCGGGTGCCCCGGAACGCTGGACCAGGAACGCCTCGTTGTTGCCGTCGGTGTGCTTGACCCGGATGTGGCTCGAGCCGGGCTGCACCTCGAACCAGTTGCTGGTGTCGGAGGTGTCGTCGTGGATGGCCCGGGACAGGAAGCCGTGCCCGGAGCCCTTGATCGTCAGGAAGCTGATGTCGATGACGACGCGGGTGAGCAGGTCGTAGTGGCCCGGCGGGATGTATATGACGGCACCGGGTCTGGTGTTCTGGGTGGTCTGGTTCGACTTGATGTCGGCGATGATCTCGTTGATCACCTTGCCGATGTCGGTTTGCGGGGAGACGCTGCCGTTGAAGGTGGTGACGTCGTAGACGGTGTTGGCCATGGGCGTCCTTCCGGTAGGTGGTTGGGTCAGAGGAGGCCGACGATCTTGGCGTACGGATGGGCCTTGGCGTCAGGCTTGCCGGGCTTGGGCTTCTCCGGGACGGCCGCGGCGGCCGGCTGAGGTGGTGCGGAGGACAGGAACGCCACGGTGGTCAGGGCTGTAACCGCGGCGCCTCGGAGGAGGGTGCGGCGGGACGGGGTGGGTGGTTGGGCAGGGTGCATGACGGCTCCTCGCAGACTGGGAAGGCGGGTGTGCGTGAGGGTCAGCGGACGGCGCCCGCTGTCATGCCGGCGATGACCTGCTTCTGGAAGGCCGCGTAGATCGCCAGCTGCGGCAGCAGGACGAGGGTGGCGGACGCCATCATGGCGCCGTAGTTGACGCTGTAGACGCCCTGGAACTGGGAGACGCCGAGGGACACGGTGGTCATGTTCGGGTCGTTGATGAGGGTGACCGCGAAGGGGAACTCGTTCCAGACGTAGATGACGTTGAGGATCGCGAGGGTGGCGACGACCGGCCGCATGAGAGGGAAGACGACCTTCCAGGCCATCCGCCACAGCCCGACTCCGTCCATCACCGCGGCCTGTTCGACTTCTTCGGGGAAGTCCCGCAGGAAGCCGGTCAGCAGCAGGATGTTGAAGGGGATCGTGACGGCGATGTACGGCAGGATCAGCGCGAAGTACGTACCGAACAGGCCGAAGGTGATGTCAAGTCGGTACACAGGGAAAAGCAGGATGTAGACCGGGATGGCGAGGCCGGCCAGGAAGTAGAAGCGCAGGGTGTTCTGTGTACGGCGCTTACCGCTGCGGAAGACCATGCGGGTGAGCGCGAACGCGGCCATGTAGGAGATGACCAGGCCGACCGTGACCGAGACGACGGCCAGGATCAGAGTGTTCTTGTACATCACCAGCAGGTTGAGGGTCTCCAGGGCCTGCCGGTAGTTGGCCAGTGTGAGATCCGACAGCGAGAACGGATGGTTGAGGATGTTG
This sequence comes from Streptomyces sp. NPDC107546, assembly GCF_055639175.1. NCBI lineage: Bacteria > Bacillati > Actinomycetota > Actinomycetes > Kitasatosporales > Streptomycetaceae > Streptomyces > Streptomyces sp. NPDC107546. The sequence continues at coordinate 9,392 of NZ_JBVKBA010000032.1, forward strand.
TCGTTGCTCTGGAACGACAGCAACACGATCCACAGCAGCGGGAACAGGATCACGAAGGTGATCAGGTAGGCGACCGCCGAGACCACGATCCTTCCGCGGCTGCGGCGTCCCGGCCTGCTCGGGGCCTCACCGGTGGCAGCTGGGGACGGGAGCGACATCTTGACCTTGGTGTCGGTGCTCAACGAACTTCTCCCTTACGGCGGTTACCGAAGAACGTGGCCGCGGAGGCGAGCGATCCCACCACGAACACCACCACCGCCAGGGCCATGCCGTAGCCGTACTGCTGGGTGGTGAAGGTGATGTGGTACATGTAGCTGACCATGACCTCGGAGAGGTGGACGGGACCGCCGCCGGTGAGGGCGTAGACGAGTTCGAAGACCTTGAAGACGCCGGTGACGACGAGCGCGGTGACTATGCCGAACGTCTCGCGCATCATCGGGATCTGGATGTGCCGTAGCTGCTGCCAGCGGCTCGCCCCGTCGAGGCTGCTTGCCTCCATCATGTCGCGCGGCAGCATGCGCAGGCCCGCGTAGAAGATGGTCAGCACGAAGCCGATCTGCTGCCACAGGTAGACGAAGCCGATCGAGTACGGGCTGAGCGTTGGACCGCCGATCCACTGCGGGTGCGCTGGCACGCCGATCGCCAGCAGGAAGGCATTCACCAGGCCGATCTTCGGGTCCAGGATGAAGATCCAGATCAGGCCGACGAGGATCGGCGCGATGATCGCCGGGGCGAAGACGAGCGCCCGCATCGCGCCGCTGCCCTTCACCCGGCCGCTGAGCAGGATTGCAAGCAGGAAGCCCAGCGGGATCAGCAGGAACAGGGCGATGCCGAGGATGATCCCGGTGTTGCGCATCGACGTCCAGAAGGCGTCGTCCTGGCCCATCTGCTGGTAGTTGTCGAAGCCAGCGAAGCCATTGGCGGAGACGCCGTCGAAGTCGGTGAAGCTGTAATACAGCGAGTACAGGATCGGATAGATCATGTACAGGCTGTAAATGATCAGGGCCGGCGCGATCATAAGGGTGAAGTGCCGGCGTGTGGTGAGCCAGTTCATGCTGTTCCCGTCGTCCGGGCCCGCGTGCCGCCCGTGCTGCACGCGGGCGCCGGCAGCGTGACTACTTGATGGTCTTCTGGACGTTCTTCACGGCCTTTTCAGGGCTGAGGCTGCCGCCCATCACGCCGTAGAAGCTGTCGTACATGGCGCTCGCGGTGGCCGCGGAGACCACCAGGTCGGGCTGCGCCTTCGGGCTCTTCCAGCCGGGCTTCGAGGCTTCGGCCAGGACGGCGGCGAACACCGAGTTCTTGGCCGTGTCCACTTGCGGCTTGTACGTGGTGACCGGCGGCTGGGCGTTGTCGACGAGGATCTTCTGGCCCGCGTCGCTGTAGTAGAACTGGATGAACGCCTTCACCGCGGCGTACTTTTTCTTGTCGCCCTTGACCTTGGCGCTGACGACGAACGGCGCCGATGGCACGTTCATCACGAGCTTCTGCTCGCCGACGCCGTCGGAGAAGGTCGGCCCGGCCCAGAAGCCGGTGTCCTTGCCCACGGCGCTCTTCTGGATCTTCGCCGCTTCCCACACGCCGGCATCCAGGAAGGCCGCCTTGCCGTCCGTGTAGGAGGCGACTGCCTGGGCGTAGGTCTGCGTGTTCATGTTGGAGGGGAAGGCGCCCGCCTTCGCCAGCTCCTCCACGCGCTTGTACAGGCGCAGGAAGTCGGCGTTGTCGTAGCCGGCCTTGTCAGCCAGGATGTCCTGGTACTTCGCCTCGTAGCCGAAGCGGTTGAGCATGGTCAGGAAGGCCCAGACGCTGAACGAGGAGTTGTTCGCGCCCTGCGCAATCGGCACCACACCCGCCGCCTTGAGCTTCTTCACCGCGGCGAGCAGGTCCTCGAAGGTCTCCGGGACGGCGATCTTGTGCTCGTTCAGGATGGCCTTGTTGTAGTAGAAGCCCGTGACCAGAGCCTGGTACGGCAGGCCGTACTGGACGCCGTTCTGCTGGAAGCCGGCGAGCATGCTCGGGGCGAACTTCGCCTTCAGGTTGTTCTCGGCGAGGATCGGGGATAGGTCCAGCAGGTCATCGCTCTTGACCATGGTCTTGGCGAGCGAGTCGTAGACCCAGAAGATCTCCGGCAGCGTGCCGGACTGCGCGGCGATGGTCATCCGCTGCTCGTGTTGGTCGACCGGCTGGCCCTCCAGCTTGATCTTCATGTCGGGGTGCTTCTTGTTGAACTCCTGCACCATCTGCCAGGTCGCCGGGTCCTGCGTCTTGCTGTCCGGGTTGTGCATGGACAGCGTGATCAGACCGTCCGACGACGATCCGCCCGCCGTGTTCACCGCGGAGCCGCAGGCCGTGGCGGTGACGAACAGGGCGCTCGCCGTGGCGGTGAGCAGGAGTCGCCGGGAGATGCCGGAGTGCCGTCTCGACGTCTGGGGCGCGGGCTGAGGAGAGGTCGCCATCGTGCTGCTGCCTTCCGGGAACTGGGTGGAGGCGGAACCGGCGTGGGGGTGACAGGGCTCCGGGGAGATGTTCGGTATCGATGCAGGCCGTCTGTTCCGGCAGGGATGTCCGGTGTGCTCGAATGTTCGCCGTCGGGGCGGCTCTGCGCTCGTGACGCAAACGTTTCGATGAAAGGTGCCTCGCGAGGCCCGGCGTGTCAATACCGTGTGACAGAGGAGTTTCTCCGAGGCGATCGCTCTGTGCAGGCCACATCCATTGACGGCCTGCGTCACGGCGTGCGATGGTCTGCGCAATCGTTTCGATAAGCCTGGGGTTGAGCGGAACGAGTGGACGGCGAACCGGCCAACCGCATGGACCGGTAGACCGTATGGCGTTAGGAAGTTACGGACTGGATCACGGATCCGGCCCGACGACACAGGGAGGCGGCGAGCGGCAGTGGCCACGATCTCCGACGTTGCACGGATGGCCGGCGTCTCCACGTCCACCGTGTCCCACGTCATCAACGGCACACGGCCGGTCCGCGACGAAACCCGCACTCGGGTCGAAGAGGCGGTAAGGGCCACGGGCTACCGGCGTGACAGCCTCGCCCGGGCGCTGCGTCGCTCCCGCACCGATTCCATCGGACTGATCCTCACGGACGTGTCCGAGCCGGCCTTCGCGGCGATGGCCCGCGGTGTCGAACGCGAGGCCATGGGCGCCGGTCTGACCGTGCTTCTGGCCAATTCGGGCGAGGACGCGGAGCTGGAGGCACGGGCGCTGGAGGTCTTGGCCGAGCGCCGGGTCGACGGCCTGCTCATCGCTCCCGTCGCCCGGTCCCACCGGGATGCGATCACCGCTGTGATCGACCAGGGCACACCGGTCGTCCTGATCGACCGTCTCAACGGGGTCAAGGCGGACCAGGTGGGTGTGGAGAACACCGCGCCCATGCGGGAGCTGGTGCTGCACCTGGTGGAGCACCACGGTCACCGGCGGATCGCGCTGGCCGCAGGCGACACCGCGGTGTCCACCATCGCGGAGCGGCGGCGCGGCTACCTCGAAGCACTCGACGAAGCCGGGATCGACGTCGACGACAGCCTGATCGTCACCGGTAGCGGCCGGGCGGAGGACACCCGCGAACGTATGACGCGTGTCCTGCGCCAGCCGCACCGGCCGTCGGCCGTGGTCGCTGCCGGTACCGAGACCGCGGTGGGCGTGCTGGCGGCGGCCAAAGGGCTGGGGCTCGTCACCCCGGGAGACCTTGCCTTCGCTACCTTCGACGGCTTCCCGCACACCGACTTGTTCCGTCCGGGCATCACCGCGGTCGCCCAGCCGGCCCACGAGATCGGGGCCACGGCGATGGAGCTGCTGCTCAGCCGCATCGACGGCAGCCTCACCACCCGCCCCCGCACCATTCGTCTGGAGCCGGAGATCACCTACCGGGAGTCCTGCGGCTGCCCGGCCTGAGCCACCACCACAGCAAGGGGGCGGCAGGAGAGGTCCAGTCTCCCGCCGCCCGAGTTCAGCGAACCATCACTGAAGGGGTCAGTTTCCCATGCCCTCGCACGCCCTCGAACACCTCACCCGACCTACCCGGGCCCGCACCGCCCGCGTCTCCAGCTGGGACCAGCGGGGCCGCAACCAGGACTACTGGACGACCCCCGCGCACTCCAGCCGTGTCCTGGCCGACCTCGAGGGGCCGGGCCGGATCACGCACATCTGGATGACACAGTTCTGCCGCAAGACGCTCGGCCCCGGCCTCATCGACCCCCTTGAAGCCGACACCGTCGCCCCGGTGATGGAGATCCACAACGCGCTCGGCGTCAACTGGGAGGAGCCGGACCCGGACTACTACCGCAAGGTCCTCATCCGTATCACCTGGGACGACGAGGAGCAGCCCGCCGTCCTGGTCCCGCTCGGCGACTTCTTCGGCATCGGCCACTGCATGCCCAACAGCTACCAGTCGGCCCTGTTCACCGTCTCCGCCAAGCCCGAGGAGTCGCTGATCTTCGGCGGCAGCGCGGCCCTGAACTGCTGGGCGCCGATGCCGTTCAACAAGCGGGCCCGCATCGAGCTGGTCAACGAGAACGACCTGCCGATCCAGCAGTACTTCTACATCGACTACGAGCTGTTCCCCGAGGACCTGCCCGAGGACACCCTCTACTTCCACGCCCGCTGGAACCGCAACGACCCCTGCAACGGCTGGGCGCCCGACATCCAGACCAACAGCCCCGAGGTCAACATCGTCGATCTCACCGGCGAGGACAACTACGTCATCCTCGACACCGAGGGCAAGGGCCACTACGTCGGCTGCAACCTCTCCGTCCACCACCGGCAGGGCAGCTGGTGGGGCGAGGGCAACGACATGATCTGGATCGACGACGACTTCCTGCCCGACGGCTCCACCAGCTGGCCGCCCTCCCTGCACGGCACCGGCACCGAGGACTACTTCAACCACGCCTGGGGGATGCAGAAGAACGCCTACCTCTACCATGGCGCGATCCTCCACGAGGCCGACGTCCCGGGCTACTCGGTCAACTACCGCTTCCACGTCGCCGATCCGATCCGCTTCGAGGAACGCATCAAGGTCTCCATCGAGCACGGCCACGGCAACCACCTCGCCGACGACTGGGCCTCGACCGCGTACTGGTACCAGACCCTGCCCTCCCCGAAGGCCACGATCCTGCCGCTGGAGAAGCGCCTGCCCGTGCGCCCGGCCGGGCAGCCGATGCCGGTCCCGGCCTCGCGTACGGGCGCGGTCGCCGAGGAGATCGCCGTCATGCGCGAGCGGTACCAGGCCCGCTTCGAACGCCACATGAACAATCTCGCCGAGCGCACCCGGCAGCGCGGCGAACGCTCGCTGCAGGAGTCCGAGGCGAACATCAAGCAGGCCGCGGCCATCCGCCGCCGTTACGACGGGCGCGCCGATGACTGAGACCGAGACCCGGGCGGCGGTGGCGCTCGACACCCACTTCCCGGCCGTCCACCTCCGCCCGCCGGCCCACTGGATCAACGACCCCAACGGCCTCGTCTTCCACGACGGCCACTACCACGTCTACTTCCAGTACAACCCGCACAGCGCCCGCCACGCCAACATGCACTGGGGCCACTACCGCAGCCGGGACCTGATCCACTGGGAACTCATGCCGGTGGCGCTGGGCCCCACCCCGGGCGGCGACGACGAGGGCGGGGTGTGGTCGGGCAACGCCGTCTCCCATGACGGCCGCCTCACCGCCTTCTACTCCGCCAAGCGCGACGACCGCTGGCATCAGCCGGTGACCTCGGCGGCGTCCGTCGACGGCGGCACCACCTTCACCAAGCGCCAGAGCCTCCTGATCCCGGAGGCGGCCGACGGCACCACGATGTTCCGCGACCCGTACGTGTGGAGGGACGGCGACCGCTGGCGCATGCTCGTCGGTGCGGCCCTGGCCGACGGACGCGGGGCCGCCCTGCAGTACACCTCCGACGACCTCGACGACTGGTCGTACGAGGGCGTCTTCCTGGCCCGCCCGCCGCACCCCCTGCGCGATGGCCGGAACACGGAGGAAGGCTGGGAGTGCGCCCAGTACACCGCCTTCCCCGACGGCACTGGCGCGGTCCTCGCCAGCGCCTGGGACCCGCGGGAGGGAGCGAGCTGCGCGATCTACTGGCCGGGCCGCGAACAGGACGGCGAGTTCCAGGCCGCGGCGACACCCCACCTCCTCGACCACGGCCCCGACTTCTACGCCCCCGCCCTGCTGCACGCTCCCGACGGACGGTGGTTGATGTGGGCCTGGATCTGGGAGGCCCGCGACGAGGAACGTGTCGGCGCTCCCAGCGCCTGGACAGACGAGGCGGGCTGGGCGGGCATGCTCTCCCTGCCCCGCGAACTGACGCCCGGCCCGGACGGCGAACTGGTCCAGCGGCCTGCCCGTGAACTGCGCGCTCTGCGCGGCGAACGGCGGATCGCCGCGGAGGGCAAGGCGAGCGCCGAGCAGCCGGTGGAGCTCGGCGAGGTGTCCTGGGCCACGGACCTGACCGTGACTCTGCAGCGCGGTGGTCGCCTGCGGCTGCTCACCTCACCGGACGGGACCGAGTACCTCGACATCGTCCACCACCTGGTCAGCGGTGAACTGGTCGTCGACCGCGACCACGCTTCCCTCGACCCGCGTGCGAAGGGCGGCAGTTGGCGCCTGCCGGGGGAGGGGCCCAACATGACCCTGCGGATCCTGCTGGATCACTCGGTCGCGGAGATCTTCACCGCTGCCGGCCGGGCCTTGACCCTGCGGTTGTACCCCGTCGGCGACGGGCCCTGGCGCGTGCAGATGGGCGCCACGGGCGTCGGATCCGCCGCGTACACGATCGGAGCATGGGACCTGACGCCGCCTGAACAGCGCGATGGCCAGCACACCAACTGATGCTGCCGCGAGACGCCCTGCTTGACGTCGCTCCGCGCCGGCGGGCGTCTCGGGCTGCCGAAGCCTATTTTCCGAAATCGAGCAGCTCATGAGCTCACATCAGATCACAACCCCGGGGGGGGCGTCGCCGACGCCTTCACCGGACCCTCAAGGGCCGCGAACGAACTCGCACTGCGGGTACTGCCCGGCGGCGGACCCGCCAACACCGCGGTGGCCCTGGCCCGCCTCGGCACTCCGGTCCGCTTCCTCGCACGGCTGTCCGGCGACGTGTTCGGCCGCCTGTTCCGGGCCCGTCTGGAGGCGGCCGGCGTCGACCTGTCGTACGCCGTAGCGGCCACCGAGCCCAGCACGCTCGCCGTGGCGGAGCTGGACACCACGGGACAGGCCACGTTCTCCTTCCACGCCCAGAACACCGCCGACCGGCAGTGGACGCCCGAGGAAGTGGCCAAGGTGGACCTGTCCGAGACGACCTGTGTGCACACCGGCTCCCTGGCGCTGGTACGCGAGCCTGGCGCGGCAGTCGTCGAGGAATTCCTGGCAACGGCCGCTTCCCGTGCGACCGTCAGCATCGACCCGAACGTCCGGCCGCTGCTGGTGCACCCCGACGTCTACCGCGGCCAGCTGGCCCGCTGGTGTTCCCTCGCCGACATTCTGCGGCTGAGTCAGGACGACCTGGAACTGCTGCGGCCGGGCACCCCGCCCGAGCAGGCCTGCGACGCCTGGCACGCGGCCGGGGCCCGGCTCGTCGTGATCACTCTCGGCGCTGACGGCGCGCTGGCCTCGCTCGACGGCGGGTCCAGGTGCCAGCGGTGACAACGCAGGTCGTCGACACTGTCGGCGCGGGTGACTCCTTCACCGCGGGACTGCTGCATCGACTCGCCGCCCTCGGACACTCGGCGGCCGGCTCAACCGGCTGCGCCTCGAAGAGGTCGCGGACTAGTTGGACGGTGCCAGGGTGCGCACGACGTCGAACTCGTTGCCCTCGGGGTCCGCCATGACCACCCAGCTCCGGCCAGAGCCCTGGCCCACGTCCACCTTGGCGGCGCCAAGGCCAAGCAGCCTGGCCACCTCGTCGTCGGTACTGCCGTCGATCGGGCTGACGTCCAGGTGGAGCCGGTTCTTCAGGCTCTTGCCCTCGGGCACCCGGATAAAGACCAGGGTGGGCGGCATCTGGCGGGCCCGAACCTCCTCCACGGTCGGCTCCCAGGAACCGATCTCGACCTTGCCCTCGCTCCGGTCGATCACCTTGAAGCCCAGGACCGCGCACCAGAAGGCCGCGAGCCGCTCCGGATCGTGACAGTCGACAACCAACTCGGTGAACCTACTGGTCATTACTCCCCCATACAGTGCAGACGGGGGCTCAGCCTATGGGGCCGCGCCACCCCTCCGGTCCGGAATCGCTACGACCACCAACCCTTGGAGTCGATCATCTAGGGTGCGTATCGAGTCGTGATCAATCCGCGGGATTCATCCTCGTGACAGACGCTGATCACGCGGCCAATGGGTAGTCGCACTGGATGCGCATTCCGGTCAGCCTGTGGGCAGGCCGATCTGATCGCGTTCGAGCACGGAGCGGAGCTCCGAGAGGATCTGTACCGCGGCCAGTCCTGAGGGGCCCCCGAGGGTGTCCGCGGTCAGCTCGGCCAGCGCTTCGGTGAAGGTCGCCTCCGCGGCCTCGACGAGTTGCAGGCCGTCATCGGTCAGGTCCAGCAGTGATGAGCGGCGATCCGATGGATTGGTTCGCCGTACGACCCATGCCTGCTTCTCCAGGCGGTCGATGCCTTTACTGGTCGCACCGATCCCGACGGCGAACTCAGCGGCGAGGTCCGCCACCCGGGACCCGGGGTGGTCCCGCAGGAAGCTCAGGACCTCGAACTGCGAGGTGACGATCCCATGCCGCTCGCGAAGACGGTCGTTCAGCGCGTTGTAGAGGCGCGTCTCGCAGCGGACGAGATCGGCGAAGAAGCCCGGGAGGTCGACCCGGCCACCGCTTGACTTGGATGCCATGGCATATATCCTAACCTAAATGCCTAGGCATATAGTTCCTTGGCATTTACTCGCGATGGAGGCGACAGTGAGCAGGCAACAGCGCGCGGAGATCGACGCGATGGTCCGACGGCCTCAGCCTGAGGGCCCTCGGTCGGTGGAGGAGCTGCGTGCAGGGTTCAGGGCGATGATGGGGGAAATGATCGTCCCGGCTGGGATCCGCACCCGGACTGCGACGCTCGGCGACCGGCCCGCGGTGCTCGTCGAGCCGGCCGGCACTCCGAAGGCCGGGACGATCCTCTACTTCCACGGCGGCTCCTACGTGGTCGGTTCACCGGAGACGGCGATGTCGCTGACGGGGAACCTGGTGACCAAAACAGGGTTCAGGGCATTCTCGTTGGATTACCGGCTTGCCCCTGAGCACCCGTTCCCGGCCGCGATCGAGGACGGGCTGAGCGCCTACCGCGCACTTCTCGACAGCGGCGAAGACCCTTCGGCGATCGCGTTCGCCGGGGACTCCGCCGGTGGCGGCCTCACCGTCACCACCTGCCTCGCCGCCCGCGACGCGGGCCTACCCATGCCCGCCGCGATCGTGGCGTTCTCCCCAGGACTCGACATGACCCGGACAGGCGAGAGCATGGACGCCAAGGCGGGCATCGACCCGTTCTTCACCCGTGAGGGCATGGAACACACCGGGACCATGTACCTTGCGGGACAGGACCCGCACCAGCCCATGCTCAGCCCCGCCACCCTCGCCGACCTGACCGGCTTCCCCCCGATGCTTCTGCAGGCCGGCACCAACGAAATGCTCCTGGACGACTCCACACGCATGGCCACGCGCGCGAGGGAAGCCGGAGTGGACGTCATCCTGGATGTCACCGCTGACGTTCCACATGTCTTCCAGGCGTTCGCCGGCGTCCTGGACGAAGCCGACGAGGCGCTGGAGCGCGCCGCTCTCTTTCTCAGTCAGCACATCCGCACCAGGGGCACGGCACACACGTCGGCAGGCTGAAGCCCGCACGCCCTAGTCGTGGCCGACCAGGGCGGTGATGAGCTTGCGGGCCCTCGCCTTGGTCAGTCGCTTCGCGGCCGTCACGCACCGCTGCCGGGGAGCGCGCGCGGCGATGTCGCTGCCCTTGATCGTCTTGGCGAACTCGGCGTCGACCGCTCCTTGCCGACCTTCTCCCCCGAGCGTGGTGAGGCCGTCAGTCGGCGACCCTGCCGAACAGGTGGTTGGCAGGAGCGTTGGGGTCGTTGCCGTAGAAGAATTCCGTGACCGCTTGGTGGAATTCGGCGCGGTCCAGTGCACCGGAGCCGTCCCGGTCCAAAGCGGCGAAGACCGCGGCGCAGTCCTCGCCGGGAACGCCGGCGACCGCGTCGAACATCTGCTGGAACTCCGCCTGGTCGATCTTGCCATCTCCGTTGAGGTCGACGAGGTCGAAGAAGCAATCGGTCACCGGCTCGATCTGTTGCGGGTACAGGGCGGGGTCGGTCAGGACCCGCCTGAACCCTTCGGTCATCTCCCGTAGATCGACCTTCCCGTCGCCGTCCTGGTCCATCGGGGCGATCACGTTCCTCCAGAACCCGTCCATCCCCTCGGTGAGCAGGCGGGCGGGCGCGGAGTCCGGAGCGGTGCCGCGGGCGGCGATGTAACGCTCGCTCATCATTCGGACGTCGCGCTGGGTGATGAACCCGTCGCCGTCGACGTCGGCGCCCCTGAACCACTGGGCGTACTTGAGGTTTTGAAGTGCAGTCACGGTTGCGCACAGTATTCATGTCGTTACGTGCGCGCAAACGGGGGAGTGGAAGAGTTTCCGGTGCTCGTGTCAGTGTTCGAGTTTGGGTGGTGCAAAGGCGAGCACATCGGGAAGGGGGTCGCCGTAGAGCTCGACGTCGACCAGCGCACTGAGGGCACTCGGTCCTTGGGACAGGCGTGAGCACGGCCGATCCGCCGTGAGGACGTTCGGATTGCCGTGGCGGTCCAGTGTTCCGCTCAGCCCTGGCTGGACTGGATCCCACCACGCTCCGGTGGACAGTTGTACGACGCCTGGCATGACGTCGTCCGACAGGACTGCGCCCGCAAGGCAGCTGCCTCGGTCGTTGTAGACGCGTACGATCATGCCGTTCTCGATGCCGCGTGACGCGGCGTCCAACGGGTTGATCGTCACGGGCTCACGGCCACGGATCTTCGAACTGAGGCTGTGGCCACCGTTGTCGTACTGGCTGTGCAGGCGTGAAGCGGGCTGATTCGAGATCAGATGCAGCGGGAATCGGTCCGATAGATCGCCACGGAGCCACTCGGCTGGTTCGAACCACGTCGGATGCCCGGCGCAGTCGTCGTAGCCGAACGAGTCGATCTCCTCGGAGAAGATCTCGATCCGGCCCGACGGCGTCTGTAGGGGGAACCGCTGCGGATCTGAACGGAGCGCCTCGAAGCTGCCGGGAAACGGTCCCGTCAACGCCGGCAGCTCGGCGGCGGAGCTTCGCCAGAAGTCGTCGAAGCTCGGCAAGGCGGCATCGTCGCCGAGTTCGGCTTTCGTCTGCTCGTAAAGGTGTCGGACCCATTCGATCTCGGAGCGCGACTCCGTGAACTCCTGCTCGAATCCGAGCCGGGAGGCCAAGGCGGTGAAGATGTGGTGGTCGGTGCGCGACTCACCCGCCGGCTCGCGGACTTTCGGCATCGCGACGATGTGGGGGTCCGAGAATCCGGCGGCGAAGTCGTCGCGCTCCAAGCCGGTGGCGACGGGAAGGACGATGTCCGCGAACTTGGCCGTGGTGTTCCACCAGGCTTCGTGAACCACCACCGTGTCAGGAGTCTGCCATGCTCGGGTCAGCCGATGGAGATCCTGGTGATGGTGGAACGGGTTCCCTCCGCACCAGTAGATCAGGCGAAGCTCGGGCAGCGTGAGGCGCCGACCGTCGTAGTCGATGGTCTTACCCGGATGCAGCAGGGTGTCGGCGATCCTTGCGACGGGGATGAAATCCGGAACGGGGTTGGAAACCCCGGGGATCGCCGCCACGAAGGGGCGGCCTCGGGCAACGCCGGTCGCGTCCATCGTCGCGTAACCCGCACCCCAGCCGCAGCCAGACCGGCCCATCGAGCCCGCCATGGCGGCCAGCACGACAGACATCCAGATCGGCTGTTCGCCGTGGTCTGCCCGCTGCACCGCATAGTTGACCATGATGAGAGAACGCTGCGTGGTGAGGCGGCGAGCGAGATCGGCGATCGCGTCGCGACTGATGCCCGTGATCCTCGCCGCCCAGGCAGCATCCTTGGGGACGCCGTCGAGCTCGCCGACCAAGTAGGAGGCGAAGCGGTCAAACCCGACGCAGCACCGGCGAAGGAAGTCCTCATCGTGCCACCCGTTGACCAGCATCGTGTGTGCGATGCCGAGCATGGCGGCGGTGTCGGTGTTGGGGGTGACGGGCAGCCACTCGGCGTCGAGGAAGCCGGCGACATCGCTGCGGATGGGGCTGACGTTCACGAACCGCACCCCGGCCTCACGGCACTGGCGCTGCAGGTTCTGCGTCTGGTGCCTGGCCAGCCCACCGGGGTTGATCTGGCTGTTCTTGAGGGCCAGCCCTCCGAACGCCACCACAAACTCACAGTTCTCGGCGATCTCATCCCACATCGGCATCCGGGACTGGTAGCTCCACGGATGCCCGCCGATCACATGGGGGAGGATGACCTCCAAAGCCGCGGTGCTGTACGTGTTGCGAGAGTCGGTGTATCCGCCGCCCAACGCCAGGAACCGATGGAGTTGACCCTGCGCGTTGTGGAAGCCGCCCGCACTCGCCCAGCCGTAAGATCCGCCGAACACCGCGCTGTCTCCGTGCTGTGAACGAACTCGACGCAGTTCATCGCTCACCAGCGTGATCGCGTCGTCCCAGCTCACCTCCACGAAGGCGTCCGCGCCTCTGGCCGTGTCGTGGACGCGCGGCAGGCCCTTCAGCCAGCCCTTGCGCACCGCGGGGCGCAGCACGCGAGCGCTGTCGTCGGCGGCTGCCACCATTCCGGGGCCGATAGGTGACGGCGCGGGGTCATCGCCCCTCGGCTCAATTCGCACCAACCGGCCGGAATCGACCACCGCAATGAAACTGCCCCAGTGCGTCGCAACCGACACGCGTCGTTCCACCGTGCATCAACTCCATCCCTGAAGTTTCCGCTGCTCTCGGACAACGGTCAGTCGACGGTCCGCGGGACGGAGACTTCCCCTATGGCCTCCTGCCCAACCGCGCCGCTGGATGCGACCGCCAACGGCCGCACAGAAGCCCCGGCCGCATCGACCCTGTTCCGCCTCGTACGCGGCACCGGCCACATCCTCGACGTGCTCGACGTCCTCCACCGCGACCAGGTGGCGCTGCGCACCCACGACGGCGCGTTCTCTGCCATGGACCTCACCGCCCGCCACCCGCGCGTCGGCGAAGTTCATGGTGCAGACCCTCGCCGCCGCCGGCGAACTCCAGCGCGAGCTGACCTACGACGGACTGCGCGCCGCCGAGGCCAAGGGCAGCAAGGGCGGACGACGCCCCGCCGTCCCGGCCGACAGGACCGGCGACGTGCGCACCTCGTACTTGGAGGGCCGCGCGATCGCAGCCCTCGCCCGCGACCACGGCGTCAGCCGCGGCGCGATCCGCACGGCCGTCGCCGACCTCATGCCCGAGCACACCGCCATCGAGGAGGACGCGCCTACTCCGGAGCTGCCGGTCACCCTCGAAATGCCGGGCAAGGTCGCCGACTTCGTTCGCACCATTGAGCTGGAGCCCGCCGAGCGGGCCGCGCTCGACCAAGGGGTGACCGTACGGCGCGGCCAGGGCTACACCCTGCGCGTCACCGCCGTCCCCGCCGTGCACTGCGGGCTCCTCGCCCGCTGACAGCCGCTCGACGGCGGCCATGGCGTCCCGGCGGCCCCGGCCCAGTGCAAGGCCCGCCGCGAGTACGAGAACCGCGTCACCGCTCTCGGGGCCTCGGCCTGACCATGATCACCGGCTTAGCGTTAACCGCTGTACCGATGTTCCCCGAGGCCGAGCCTTCCCAGGCACCGGCTTCCCGCCGCGCCACCCGGCTCACGAGCGTGGTGACCGAGAGAGGTTAGCTGTCTTCGGCTGGAGGGAGTTCGCCGGAGCCGCGGGCGAGGTAGTGGGTGGCCAGTACGCGGTGGCGGGCAGGTCCGCGTTCGCCGTCGAGACGGTCGAAGAGCAGGGCCGCGGCTTCCCGGCCGATGGCGACGGGGTCCTGGGCGATCACGGAGATGCCGGGTTCGAGCAGGTCGGCGAGGGGGAGGTCGTCGAAGCCGATCAGTGCGACGCGGTGCTGCAGCCGGAGCTCCTGCAAGGTTCGGCGGGCGCCGACGGTCAGGAGGTTCTGGCCGGAGACAAGCGCGGTGGGCGGCTGAGGGCGGGTGAGGAGTTCGCGGGTGGCCTCCTGGGCGGCGTCCGCGCCATGCAGGCCGCGCCGTACGAGGGAGGGGTGCAGGACGCATCCTTCCTCGGCGAGTCCTTCCACGAATCCGGCGTGGCGCTCTTCGGCGGTCCAGATCTCGGGGAGGTCGCCGAGGAAGGCGATGCGCCGGTGACCCGCCGCGTGCAGCCTCTTCACTGCCGCCCGCACGCCCGCGCGGTTGTCCACCGTGACGGTGTCCACCTGCAGCCCGCTCGTGGGGCGGTCCACGCACACGACGGGTGTGCCGGCCTGGCGGGCCGCCTCAAGGTCGGTGTCGGTGTGTCCGGTGGGCACCACGATGAGGCCGTCGACCCGGCGGGCGGTGAAGGTCTTCACGAGGCCGCGTTCCTGGACCGGGTCCTCGTCGGTGGAGCCGGCCAGGACGAGAACGCCGTGCTTGGCAGCGGCGTCCTCCACCGCGCGGTGCAGTTGGGCGGAGAAGGGGTTGGCCGCGTCCTCGAGGATCAGGCCGAGGGTGTGGGTGCGGCGGTCGTTGCGACGCAGGCTGCTGGCCGTCAGGTCGTGGCGGTAGCCGAGCAACTCGGCGGCGCGAGTCACCCGTTCGGCAAGGTCAGGGGTGACGGGCTTGCCGTTGACGACCCGTGAGACGGTGGCGATGCCGACTCCGGCCATGGTCGCGACGTCGCGCATGGTTGCCGACCGCCGACCCGCGTCGTTCTCCGGGCTTGGCAACGTTTTCTCCTCCTGGTCAATCGCGCACCGCACAGCCAAGCTCATCCTCGCATGCAGGGATTTTCTTGCACAGAGTCTGGACATGGGCGAGATCGTGCTCGTACGTTGCGGCGAAACGTTTCCAGCCGGTGGGTGGAACCGCTAGGCGCCGCACGCTTTCGACAGGCTGGCCCCTGGCCTTGGGATGAGGCCGCGGGTACAGCCCTGCCGCACTCGGGCGCGCCCCCGACGCGGGTCAGTCCCGCACGCCTGCGCTGAGCCGGCACGTCTGCGAAGGAGCACCATGTCCAGAATGTCCCGCCCGCGCCGAAGACTGCTCGCCGCGCTGGCCGTGCTGTCCGGGCTCGGCCTGGTCGCCGCCTCTCCCGCCACGGCCGACACCCTCTACCACGAGCAGTACCGCCCCCAGTTCCACTTCACCCCGGCCCAGAACTGGATGAACGACCCCAACGGCCTCATCTACTACAAGGGCCAGTACCACCTGTTCTTCCAGTACAACCCGTCCGGCAACACCTGGGGCAACATGTCCTGGGGCCACGCCGTCAGCACCGACCTGGTCCACTGGAAGCAGCTCCCGCTCGCCATCCCCCAGGACGACCAGGAGATGGTCTTCTCCGGCAGCGTGGTGCTGGACAAGAACAACACCACCGGCTTCGGGACCAAGACCAACCCGCCGCTCGTCGCCGTCTACACCAGCGCGCAGAAGGCGTCCGGCAAGCAGCAACAGGCCCTCGCCTACAGCACCGACGGCGGCACCACCTGGAAGAAGTACTCCGGCAACCCGGTCCTGGACATCGGCTCGGACAACTTCCGCGACCCGAAGGTCTTCTGGTACGCGCCCACGCACAGCTGGCTGATGGCGGTCTCCCTCGCCGACCAGCACAAGATCTCCTTCTACAGCTCGGCCGACCTCAAGCACTGGGCCCACCAGAGCGACTTCGGCCCGGCCGGCGCCACCGGCGGGGTGTGGGAGTGCCCGGACCTGTTCCCGCTGCCCGTGGACGGCGACCCGAAGAAGACGAAGTGGGTGCTGGCCGTCAACCTCAACCCCGGCGGCATCGCGGGCGGCTCCGGCGCCCAGCACTTCGTCGGCGACTTCGACGGCAAGAAGTTCACCTCCGACGACTCCGGCACGTACACCCCGCCGAGCGGCACCGTCATGCAGGACTTCGAGTCCGGCTCGTTCGGCGACTGGACGGCCACCGGTGACGCGTTCGGCAGCGCCCCGGCGACCGGGGCGGTGGACGGCCAGGGTCCGGTCACCGGCTTCGACGGCCAGGACTTCGCCAACAGCTTCCACGGCGGCGACGGCACTACCGGCACGCTGACCTCGCCCGCGTTCACCGTGACCAGCAACTACATCAACTTCAAGGTCGGCGGAGGCAACCACCCGTACCAGCCCGGCTCCATCTTGGGCGACGAGCCGACACCGACCGGCGAAGTCCTCGCCGATTTCGAGGGCAGCACCTACACCAGCCCCATCGGCGACTGGACCACCACTGGCGACGCCTTCGGCACCGGGCCGGCCCAGGGCACTCTCCCCAACCAGCAGCAGGTCTCCGGCTACCTCGGCCACGGTCTGGTCAACAGCTACCTGGACGGCGACGCCACCACCGGCACCCTGACCTCGCCGACCTTCACCATCGACAAGAAGTACCTGGACTTCCTCATCAGCGGCGGCCACCACGCCGCGAGCTCCGACGCCCCTACCGCCGTCGAGCTCGTCGTCGACGGCAAAGTGGTGCGTTCTGCCACCGGCGCCAACGCCGAGGCCCTGAACTGGGCCTCCTGGGACCTGTCCGACCTGCAGGGCAAGCAGGCCCAGATCAAGGTCGTGGACGCCAACACAGGCGGCTGGGGCCACATCAACATCGACCAGGTCGTCCTCTCCGACACCCAGGCAACGCCCCACTCCAACGAGACCGGCGTCAACCTGCTCGTCGACGGCAAGATCGTGCAGAGCGCCACGGGCTCGGACTCCGAGAACCTCGACTGGGCGTCCTTCAACACCACCGCCTACAAGGGCAAGCAGGTCCAGATCCAGATCGTCGACGCCAACACCGGCGGCTGGGGACACGTCCTCGCCGACCAGTTCACCGCAGCCGACAAACCCGCACAATCTACGACCCAGCGGGCCCACTGGCTCGACTACGGCGCGGACTTCTACGCCGCCAACACCTGGAACGACGCACCCGGCGGCCGACGCGTCATGATCGCCTGGATGAACAACTGGAACTACGGCGGGAACATCCCCACCAGCTCCTGGCGCAGCGCTGATACGTTCCCGCGCCAGCTGTCCCTGCGGACGGTGAACGGCAGGACCGAGCTGGTCCAGCAGCCGGTCGGCGAACTGAAATCTCTTCGCACCGCCGGCACCACCGTCCGGCCCACCACCGTCACCAACGGCACCACCCCGCTCGGCGTCCACGGCAGCGCCCTGGAACTCCAGGCCGAGCTCACCCCGGGCACCGCCAACCGCTTCGGCCTGGACGTCCGTACCGGCGCCGGACAGCGCACCCGCATCGGCTACGACACCGCCACCGGCGAGGTCTACATCGACCGCACCGCCTCCGGCGCGACCGACTTCGACCCCACCTTCGCAAGCGTCCAGCGCGCCCCCCTCGCCCTCCATGGCAAGCCCTTGAGCCTGCACGTCCTCGTCGACGCCTCCTCCGTCGAGGTATACGCCCGGAACGCTGCAGGCGAACAGGTCGTCCTCACCGACCAGATCTTCCCCGATCCCTCCAGCACCGGCGTCGACGTCTTCGCCGACGACGGAACCGCCAACCTCACCCGCCTGCAGGCGTGGCAACTGGCATCCATATGGAAGTGACCCAACCCTAGGTGTGTTGCCCGGCACGTCGCTGCCGGGCAACACGCCAGGTCGGCCCGTGAAGGCGGTGCCCGCCTTCTGACGTTGTTTTGGACTGCGAGAGCCGCACCGAACGCCAGGAGGTTCCGCATCAATGCGGCGGGCGCCGTCACCGGTGGGCCGTGCCCGGACGAAGAGCCCGGTTCCCGTGAAGGAGTCCTTGTCCAGCAGCCGTTCGAAACGTTCCCTGGCGTCGAACTGTCGTCACAGCCACCTCCCGGCCCTCTTCGAAGTGGCTTACGAATATGGCAGCAGAGGGGAGTCGGACCGGTCGGATCGCTGCTCCGTCTGCGAGAGATGAGTGCTCGGGCGCCGAGGTTCGTCCGGACGTGACAAGCACCGTCAGCGCGTCCGCGCGTGTCGGGTGGCCCCGGGCGTGGCCTCGCCGGCGTGCGCCGACGGAAGCCCGCCATGGTTTGACGGCCTTCGTACCGAGCCCGGTACGGCGTCCTTTGACTGTTCATGTCAGGTCTGTCTCACGGTGGCCGCCGGGCTCCGAACGCCCACTTGACTTCCAGGTGGTTCCCGACGACCAGGAGGCCGAGATGGCGCGAGAGATCGGACGACGCACCTTCCTCACCGCGGCCGGGGCCGCTGTCACCGCTGCCGCGGTCGGCACGCCCGCGTACGCCACCGACGACGCACGGGACGCCGCCACCGCGCACAATCTGGTGGACGTCCAGCTGCTCAACATCACCGATCTGCACGGCTACTTGCAGGCGGCCCCGGGAGGTGACGCCGTCATCAAGGGAGCCGGGGGCAGAACGTACACCGTGGGCGGGGTCGGCTACCTGGCGGCACACCTGGAACACCTGCGCAGCGGCCGCCGCAACTCGATCTTTTTCGCGCCCGGAGACCTCTTCTCCGGCTGGGAGTTCGACGCCGAGAGCCTCGCCGACGAGCCGACGATCGAGGCGCTCAACCGACTCGGCCTGGACTTCGCGACCGCGGGCAACCACGAGTTCGACAAGTCCCCGGCCTTCCTGACCGCGCACATGGAAGACGGTGTCCCCTTCCCCGTCGTCGGACAGGACGACACGTTCCCCGACTCCACCGGCCGGCGCTTCCGGGGCGCGAACTTCCGCTATTACAGCGCCAACATGGTGTGGTCCCGCACCGGCCGCACCGTACTGCCGCCGTACAACATCGAGTGGGTGAACGTCGGCAACGGACGCAGACTGCCGATCGGCTTCATCCATCTGACCGCCGTGGGCACCGACACCGGGTCCACCTCCTACCAGCCCGCGCTCTCCTCGCTGGACGAGATCGTCACCGCCAACCGCCGCGCCGCCGAGCTGAAGGCACGCGGGGTGAACGCGATCGTCCTGAGCATGCACGACGGGGCGGTCGCCGGCAGCGACTTCACCGCCGGCAGCAACCCGTCCGGACCCGCCTACGACCTGGCACTCAAGGTCTCTCCTGACATCGATGCCATCGTCACCGGCCACTGGCACTGCCGCTTCAACATGATGCTTCCGGACCCGCACGGCGTGCCCCGGCCGTTCGTCGAAGCGGGGTGCCACGGCCAGTTGATCAACGAGATCAACCTGCGGCTCGATCCGCGTAGCGGCAAGGTCGTCCGCGCCCTGACCACGACCACCAACCACCCGAACACCCGCGACATCGCCCCGGACCGCGAACTGCAGCAGGTGGCCGACTACTGGCAGGGATATGCCGCCAAGCGTGCCCGCACACCCATCGGCAGGCAGACCGCCTCCTTCACTCGCGCGCGTAACACCAGCGGCGAGAGCACCATGGGCGACCTCGCCGCGGACTGGGCGCTTTGGGCCGGGCAGCAGCCGCTCGGCCCGATGAACGACGGCAATGACCACCCCAACACCCCGGCCGAGCTCGCCCTGATCGCCGCGGCGCCGCGGGTCGGACAGAGCGTCATCAACAAGGACCTCTCCTACGACGCCCCGTCCGGCGGCACCATCACCTTCGGCCAGGCGTGGAGCGCCATCGGCTACGGCGACCCCATCCTGACGGTCACCGTCAGCGGACAGCAGCTTCACGACGCTCTGGAGCAGCAGTGGTCCAAGGCGGCCGACGGCAGCCTTCGGTATGCGCCGCTGGCCGTGTCGCGCAACGTCCGCTACACCTTCGACGCCGGCGGCGCTGCCGGTGACCGGGTCGACCCGGCCGACGTCCTCATCAATGGCCACCGTCTGGACCTCTCCCGCCACTACCGGCTGGCGGCGACCTCGTACACGCTGCTCGGCGCCGACGGGTTCACCGCCTTCACCGGATTCACGGCCCCGGTCCGCCACACGCGCGACTTCGAGAGCTTCGTGGCCTTCGTCCGGGCACGCAAGGTCCTCAGCCCCGCCGCACTGAACCGGGTCACGGCCAGGAACCTGTCGGCGTCCTCGGCAAGCGTCGGCGAGATCGCCATGGCGCCTCACGCCCTCGGCCGGGACGGTGCGGCCTCCCGTGCGCAGGCCGCACAGCTCGCCCGGGCGGACAACGCGGAGCGGGCGTTCCGTATCCCCTGCTGACAAGCGGCACCGGCGGTGCCGCCCTCGACCCGGGCGGCACCACCGCCCCGTCTCCGAACGTCAGCCGGGCGCGTCGCCCCGGCCTCCGAGGAGCAGCCCACTCCTGCGCCAAAAGATGCCCGATCTCCACGTCAAGACCGGTCTCCTCCCGTACCTCTCGATGAGCTGCATCGCGGGGTGCCTCCAGCGGCTCCACCAGACCCCCTGGCAGGATCCAGCGGGGATTCCTGCCCGTGGTGCGCACGATGAGGACCCGGTGGCGGGAGTCGGTAAGGATGGTGTGGGCGATCAGCGGGATGCCCGGATGCGGTTCGCGGTGTGCTGGATCGTCGGTGGACATGGTGACGTCCCTCTGGCTGGCCCGCCGGGCGGCTTGCGGTGCCTCCGACGGACGTGCGGGCCCGCTTCACCAGGTGTTGTGGAAACCTGGGAGGCGGGGGTCTTCAGTGCGGCCCTGACCCGAAGCGGCCGCCATGGGGCCCTCGCGCTGTTGCCCATGGGCCGACCGCCAACACCGTAGCCGCCACCTCCTCCGTCCAGAACTCCGGATGGGGCGTCCCGGCATGGGAGCCCCTCGGCCGGCGCCTCATCGTGGAGCAGGTCTACGACCACCACGGCAACGTCGGCCAGGGCACCACGCCGCTGCTGGTCTTCGACGCCTGGGAGCACGCCTACTACCTGCAGTACAAGAACGTCCGCCCCGACTACGTCACCAAGCCGTGGGACCTGGTCGACTGGGAGGACGTCGCCGCCCGGTACGCCGCCGCGACCGCCGGCGCCTGAAAAGGGCGCGACCGCAGCGTCGCCGACGGGCCGGGAGACCGGAAGGCTTCCCGGCCCCCTCTCCGGGCACACGAAGCGACGGGTGCCACAACTTTGCTCCGGAACTCGGCCACCGGTTGCCCCGACTCCTGAAGCAGTACGGCTCATCCGACCTTCGCCGTACGACGTGATCTGGAGACGCGGTTGATGGACGAGTCCCGGCAATCCTCCTCCGGCGCGGGCGCGGTGTTGCGGAAGCTGACACCCCCGCCTGCCCTCTGCGGGTTCCTCCTGCTGTTGGCCCTGGTGTTCGCGGTGTCGTACGCCCTCGGGGCCACTGCTGGGCCCGTTGCGCCAGACATGCACGGCACCGGCACGAGCCGGGGCGGCGGCGGTGGGGACGGCGGCGGGGCAGGAGGCATGGACGACATGGGAGACATGCACGGGGGAAGCCGCTGATGGGCGCGGAACCCGTGGTCGTCCTGGTGGCGACCGACCTGACCGTCGGCGGGATGACCTGCGCGGCCTGCGTGAAGCGGGTCGAGAAGAAGCTCGGGAAGCTGGACGGGGTGACAGCCACCGTCAATCTGGCCACCGGACGAGCCCGGGTGAGTCACCCGGCACAGATCAGCCCGGAGCAGCTCGTCGCGACCGTCGAGCAGGCCGGCTATACGGCGGCACTGTCCGAGGCGCCCAGGAAGCAGCAGCGTCAGGACGACGAAGACGCCGACGGCGCGCGGCAGGAGTGTGACCGGCTCCTGATCACGGCGCTGCTCGCGCTGCCGGTGCTCGTGCTGTCGATGGTGTCGGGCCTGCAGTTCCGGAACTGGCAGTGGCTGTGCTTCGTGCTGGCCGCGCCGGTCGCGGTGTGGAGCGCCTGGCCGTTCCATATGCGGGCCGTACGGGGGCTGCGGCATTCGGCGGCGACCATGGACACCCTGGTGTCGCTGGGCGTGGTGGCCTCCTTCTCCTGGTCCGCGTACGCGCTGTTCCTCGGGGGAGCCGGGGAGCCCGGGATGTGGATGCCGTTCGCGCTCGTGCCGTCGGCCTCGGACGGCGTGGCGCACATCTACCTCCTATGGGAGGGTGGCTCGGAACGGCTCGTCCCGATCGAGCAGCTGGGCGTCGGACAGGTCTTCGTCGTGCGGTTCGGCGAGCGGGTGGCCACGGATGGCGAGGTGGTGGAGGGCAGCTCCGCGGTGGACTTGTCCCTAGTCACTGGGGAGAGCGAGCCGGTCGAGGTGCAGCTCGGATCCCTTGTGGTCGGCGGAGCCGTCAATTCCGGTGGACTGCTGCTCGTGCGGGCGACAGCCGTTGGGGCCGGTACCCAGCTCGCCCGCATCACCCGGTTGGTGACCGAGGCCCAGGCCGGCAAGGCCCGGGTGCAGCGGCTGGCCGACTCGATGGCGGGCGTCTTCGTGCCCGTCGTGCTGGCGCTGGCCGTCACGGCGCTCGGATTCTGGCTCGGCGCGGGGGCCGATCCGCAGGCCGCTGTCACCGCCTGCGTGGCGGTCCTGGTCGTGGCCTGCCCCTGCGCGCTGGGCCTGGCGACACCGACCGCGCTGATGGCCGCGACCGGGCGGGGCGCCCAACTGGGGGTGCTCGTGAGCGGGCCGCAGGCGTTGGAGGGACTGCAGCACATCGACGCCGTTGTGCTGGACAAGACGGGCACGCTCACCTCGGGCCACATGACCGTAGCCCGCGTCACGGCGGTGCCCGACGGGCTGGGGAAAGAAGCGGTACTGCGGCTGGCCGGCGCGGTCGAGCGGGGGTCGGAGCACCCGCTGGGCCGGGCCATCACCTCCTACGCCCAACGAGCCCTGTCGGTGAATCCGGCGCCGGAGGTGAGCGATTTCAGTGCCGTACCGGGGCAGGGCGTACGCGGCCGCGTCGAGGGACGGATGGTCGAAGTCCTCGCGCCGGACGACGCCTTGCCCACGGCCCTTGCGGACGTCATGCCTGTGGCTGAGGCCGCCGCCCACACGCCCGTCCTGGTCCGTGTGGACGGCGTGGCCGAGGCCCTGATCGAGGTCGGGGACGTCGTACGCCCCGGAAGCTACCGTGCCGTGGACCGCCTACGGCGCCTCGGCGTCCGCCCGGTGCTCGCCACGGGCGATCGGGAGGCCCCCGCGCAGGCAGTCGCATCGGCCCTGGGCATCGAGGAGGTGCACGCCCGCTGCACACCCGAGGACAAGGCCGGCCTCGTACGGGACTTGCAGGAGCAGGGTTACCGGGTCGCGGTCGTCGGCGACGGTGTCAACGAGGCCGTCGCCCTGCAGCGCACCGACGGCACCTGGACCCTCATGCCCAGGGCCAAGGCTGCCCAGGTGGGTCGACTGGTACAGCTGAAGGGTCGGGCCAGTCACTTCACCCAAACTGATCGTGGCTCGTCCTGAAGCGGTCCGTTGGTAGCGGCCTACGTCTTTACCACCGAAACGCTCCACGGCATCGATCAGGAGGCCTGCCGGAGGTTCCGGCAGTTGAGGCTGCTCCCATGCAGAGGGACGCGATCGCGGTTGATGGCTAAGCGTCCTGCCTGCAGTAGTGACGCTGGAGGAGGCGACACGGCGCTCGTGTGTCAGCGGCCCCCGACGGTGGATCGGCGTCGTGTCAGGGGGCCGCGAGAAGTCGAAAGCCGCTGGTAGAAGCCGAGATGTCCACCGCCCCAGTTCGTAGGAGGCGGTCCTCCAAGCCCTTGGCCGCCCCGGCCTCCTGCGGGACGAGCAGGAGGGCCAGGAGCAGGAGCAGGCCGTGCCCGAGCAGAAAGCCAGGGGCACGTGGCTCTCCCGCTTCCGCGGCTGACGCGCCGGGTCCGGCTGTCGATGCCATTCAGCTGGGTGAACATCCCTGCCCCGGATGAACCGGCGTCGGCCGTGGACGTCGACCAGAGCATGAAGCCGATCAGGGACGGGCACGAAGCGCTCCCGACGTAGGGCTCGTCCAGCCGCTTGAAGCACAGCCCCTCCACCCCGGCCGCCGTCCGCTCCAGCCACCCTCGCGCCACAGCCGGGTCGGTGGTCGAGGGGCACAGCGTCAACGGCGCATCCAGGCCGTGGCGCGGGTGCCTCAATCGAGGAGAGGAGTTCAGCCGTGGCAGAAGGGAACCGATGACCCATCGTTCGATATTTAGAAAGCCCCTCGGAAAATCGGCCAGACGCTATAGGGCTGGCAAAAAGGATGTCAAGACGTCGGAGTGGTCGATCGTCAGATAAGCCGTCCGTACAGGTCATTGGTGTTCGGTATATCGGATGTCGTTCGAAAGTATTGACGCCGACTCGTATCCCAATTCACACTCACGCAGCGCAATGTCGTTCTGGCGGCACGTCAGCACCTCGGCCAAGGCCGCGAGCCGCCCTCTCAGGAATGTCTTCATCACGGGGATGTGAACCCATGCACAGCGTGAGACCTCAGAGCCGCCGAAGATTCCGGCCGAGCGCCGTCGCCGCCGTGGTCGCCGCCGCGCTCCTGACGGGTACGGTCGGTCTGTCAGCTCCCGCCCAGGCAGCGGATATCACCGACGGTCTGGCTCTCTGGTACAAACTCGACGCGACCTCGGGCACCGTGGCAGTGGACTCCTCGGGCAACGGCCGCAACGGAACCGTCAACGGCACCGCGGGCTGGTCGGGCACAGGGGAGGGACTGACGTTCAACGGCTCCGACACCTACATCAAGGTGCCGGACAACATCATGAGCGGCATGAACTCCATCACCGTCTCGATGGATGTGCAGATCGACGCCGCCCAGGCCACGCCGTACTTCCTCTACGGCTTCGGCAACACCAGCAACGGCGCCGGCAACGGGTACCTCTTCACCACCGGCGATGCCTTCCGGACCGCCATCGCCTCCGGGGCCCCGTCCACCGAGCAGAACACTCGGACCTCCACCGCGCTGCCGCGCTCGGTCTGGAAGCACGTCACCTACACCCAGACCGGCACCACGGGAGTCCTCTACAGGGACGGCGTGGAGGTGGCCCGCAACACGTCGGTCACCCTCACCCCCGGTTCCATCGGGTCCGGTACCACCACGGCCGACTACATCGGCAAGTCCCTCTTCACCAATGACAAGCTCTTCAAGGGCAAGATGCGCGACTTCCGCGTCTACAACCGCGCGCTGACGCCCGCCGAGGTCCTCACGGTCAGCGGGAACACCACGGGCATCGCCACGGTCACCGACCCCTCACGGAAGATCGCCGCCCTCATCGACGACGCCAACAGCAGGATCACCCTGCCGATGAAGGAGGGCACCGGCCTCACCGCGATCGCCCCGCAGTTCACCCTCTCCCCAGGGCTCGTCGATCAGCCCGGCCTCCGGCACACCGCGCGACTTCACCAACCCCGTGACGTACCAGGTGACCGGCTCCGACGGGACGAAGCGGACCTGGACGGTCTCCGCGCAGATCATGAGGAGCCCGGTCCTGCCGGGGCTCACCGCCGACCCGAACATCGTCCGCTTCGGCGACACGTACTACATCTACCCGACCACGGACGGTTTCGCGGGCTGGAGCGGTACGCAGTTCAAGGCGTACTCGTCCAAGGACCTGGTCCACTGGACGGACCACGGCGTCATTCTCGACCTCGGTCCCGACATCGGCTGGGCCGACAGCCGGGCCTGGGCCCCGACGGCGACCGCGAAGAACGGGAAGTACTACCTTTACTACTCCGCCGACACCAGCATCGGTGTCGCGGTCTCCGACTCGCCCACCGGTCCCTTCAAGGACCCCCTGGGCAAGCCGCTGATCGCCCGCGGAGCCTACGCCGGCCAGATGATCGACCCGGACGTCTTCACCGACGACGACGGCCAGTCCTACCTCTACTTCGGAAACGGTCACGCCTACGTGGTCCCGCTGAACGACGACATGGTCTCGTTCGACGCCTCGAAGGTCACCGAGATCACTCCCAGCGGCTACAACGAAGGCTCCTTCGTCATCAAGCGCAAGGGCACCTACTACCTCATGTGGTCGGAGAACGACACGCGCGACGAGAACTACCGGGTCGCCTACGCCACCGGCTCTTCGCCCACCGGACCCTGGACCAAGCGGGGCGTGATCCTGGAGAAGGACCTTTCGCTCGGTATCAAGGGCACCGGTCACCACTCCGTGGTGCAGGTGCCGGGCACCGACGACTGGTACATCGCCTACCACCGCTTCGCCATCCCCGGCGGTGACGGCACCCACCGCGAAACCACCGTCGACAAGATGGAGTTCGACACCGACGGCCTGATCAAGAAGGTCGTCCCCACCCTGAGCAGCGTCGACCCCGTCTCGGGCGGTACCGCCCTGCCCACGAACACCACCCGCTCGCTCCGGTCCGTCAACTTCCCCGGCCGTTACGCCGTCGTGCGCTCGGACAGCCTGGGCTACCTCGACCCGGTGACGTCCTCCAGCACCACGGCGGTCAAGCAGAGCGCCACCTTCACCGTCGTCCCCGGCCTGGCCGACGGAAGCTGCTACTCCTTCCGTGACCCCTCCGGCCGCTACCTGCGCCACAAGGACTTCCGGATCCGCGCCGACGCGAGCAACGGCACGGCACTCTTCAACAAGGACGCCACCTACTGCGCCCGGCCCGGTTCGACCACCGGCTCGGTCAGCCTGGAATCGTACAACTACCCCGGCCGCTACATCCGCCACTACAACTACGAGCTGCGCCTCGACACCTACCAGGACAACGCCACCTTCCGCGCCGACAGTTCCTTCACACCGGTCAGCCCCTGGGCCTGACCGCCGTGTGCGGCTCGTACAGCAGAAACGGGGTCACGTCCTGGCAGGATGTGACCCCGTTTCGCCGGTCGGACGCGGCCTCGCGGGCCGTCGGTCGGACGCTGACGATCTGCCGGTCCTGGCTGGCGCCGCCGGTGACGGGCGCCGCCCTGCCCGACCTGCTGCACAGCGAACTCCACGCCGCCCTCGCCCGCCACCGACGGTCGGTCTGACCGCACCGCTTCAGGCAGCCGCCCACTCCAGCCCGAGGTCGGCCAGCTTCTGGAGCTTGTCCGCGGTGAGCTTGGACACCCACTCCGCGACCATCACCTGCGACGCCCCCATCGTGGAGCACGCTGCGGAACTCATCCACACAAAGGGAGTCCATGCGACGAACAACGAGCAGCTCCGCCGCGCCGCGGGCATCAGCAGATCGCCGGCAGATCGCAGCTCGACCACTACTTCCCGACCAAGGAAGCAGCTGGCGGGGATCTCGTACTGGCCGCCGGGATTGCGCTCGTCAAGGGGGGATCAAAGACAGACGGAGATCAGGCGCAGGCGGGTGCGGCGACGACAGGTGCCGTACTGCGACCAGCGGCGGGAAGGCCCGTCAGGCTTGACAGAGACAGCTGGTCAAGCGCTTGAGGTCGATGTGACGCCGGCGCGAGAGACGGGAGAACACGGTGGCGCCGGCGAAGCGGGCGCTGAGGTCACCACCGTGCCGCATATCGGTCCTCCACATATCCGGCCCCGGTCACGGGGCCACGCGCTTGCGGACATCATCGGTGATCCCGGCGGGCTTTCACCTGGCGCACCCCCACCGCGCGGGAGGGTTGCCGGTCAGCGAGCCAGGGCTTGACGCTGACACTCAATGCCGTTCGTGATCGTACGGAGCGGTCTTGTCGTACGCCAACGGCGCAAAAGGACGCCTTGTATGGGGAGTCGGGGCGAGAGTGCGTCCAGCTCAGGAGCCGCCGCGCTCGCGGGGAATCTTCTGGCCGGCCTCGATCGCCACCGGCAGCCGGTTCTCGGCTGGGGGCAGCGGGCAGGTGGCCAGGTCCGTGTAGGCGCACGGCAGGTTGGTGGCACGGTTGAAGTCCAGGACGACCGTACCGTCGGCGGCGGGCGGATCGAGGGCCAGGGCCCGGTTGGCGGCGTAGGTGGTGACCCCGGAGGTCTCGTCGGTGAACAGCACCATCAGCCGTCCCGCACCGTGGCCGGGGAACGCGGTCAGCGACAGCGGGCGCCCGTCGAGTTCGAACTCGACTCTGCCCGGGGCGTCGTAGACATGCTCAAGGCCCTCGACCGCGGCGCCCACGGTGGTCGGCCGCGGAGTGTCGAAGGGGATGTAGCGGCCCGTCACGGCCCAGCGCGGGTCGGGGGCGTAGGCGGGCGTTCCGGTGAAAGCCGTGCGCAGCGGCGCGTCCGGGTGCCGGGGGCGCACGATGTCCTGGCCGCCGCGCCTGGCGATCTCGATGACGGCGTCTCCCCAGAGGGCGTCGACGCCGCCGCGCTCGGGAAGCACGCCGAAGCGGTGCTCGCCGCGCACCGGCGCCCCGTCGACGACCAATTCCTCGGCGTCGTCGAGGTCTACGACGACGCCTTCAGGGCCGGTGCGCCACGCACCGGGCGCGTCCGGGAAGCGCTGGGGTCGGTCGTCGAGCCAGTGCAGGCCGGTGATCGCCAGGAACCCGTGCGGGGCGGCGAGCCGGGCCTCCTGAGCTCGGTACCACTCCAGCCAGGTCTCGGTGAAGGCGTGGAGGTCCGTGGTGGCGGCCTCGGTGGTCATGGGGGATCTCCTTTGTGCCGGGGGCCTTCGGGCAGGGGATACAGGGGGTTGTCGAGCGGACGGGTGTACTCAGCCGGCCAGTTCGCCGAGGAGTCGCCAGGTGCGTCGGCGATCGGCTTCTCCCGCGATCTCGGTGCCCGAGAACACGACCTCGGTGGCGCCGGCGTCGCGGTAACGGCGTACCTCGGCCTCGACCGTCTTCTCGTCGCCGATCACGGCCAGGTCGGCGGCCCGCCGGCCGCCGGAGAGTTCGATGACTCGCGCGTAGGATGGGATCTGTTCGTAGAAGGCGAGGTTCTCGGTGGCCTTGGCCCGCACCGCGTCGACATCGTCCGTGACCACGCCGGGCACCAGGGCCACGATCCTGGGCGCGGGGCGGCCTGCGGCCTCGGCCGCGGCGTTCAGGGCGGGCACGATGTGGTCCGCCAGGGCGCGCGGTCCTGCCAGATAGGGCAGGATTCCGTCGGCAAGCTCGCCGCTGGCCCGCAGAGCCTGCGGCCCCATCGCGGCGACGAGCAGGGGGACGCCGTTCTCGGCACCTGGTACCCGCGCCGGGATCGGTGTGGTGGCGGTGAGCAGCTCGCCGTGAAAGTCGGCCGTACCGGTCTTGGTCAACTGCCGCAGGGCGGTGAGGAATTCACGCAGCCGGGCGATGGGTCGTTCGAAAGGCAGGCCGAAGCCCGTCTCCGTCAGCAGTTTCGTGCCCAGAGCCAGACCGAGGTGATAGCGGCCGTGGGTCGCGGCCTGGGCGGTCTGGGCCTGGCTGGAGACGAGCAGCGGGTGCCGGCCGAAGACGGGGATGGCGGAGGTGCCGACCTGCAGTCCGGGCACCTCGCGCCCGACGCTCGCCGCGAGCTGGGGTGAGTCCGCGCCGAAGGTCTGCCCGAACCAGGCCGACGTGACACCGAACTCCGCGGCCTCCTGGGCCAGTTGGACGGTGGCGTCGACCTGGTTCGGCGCGTCGGACGCGTTGAGCGCTACTCCAACAGTCATGTCAGTCAGAACGGGCGTCGGCCGCACCTGCATTCCGGTCGGCGTGTGACAGCTTCTTGTCAGTCATGTGTACAAGGGCCGGCTCGGGGGCTCAGCCCGCCTGTCGTCGGTCCGGTGCGGACCTGTGGGTGAGGGGTGCGCGCAGGCCGAGGTGCTCGCGCAGGGTGGTGCCGGTGTACTCGGTGCGGTAGATCCCGCGTTCCTGCAGTTCCGGGACGAGCAGGTCGACGATGTCGTCGAGGCCGTCGGGGATGAGGTAAGGCGTGACGTTGAAGCCGTCGATCGCGCCGTGCCGCACGAAGTGGGCGAACTTGTCGGCCAGGCCGGACGGGGTGCCGACGTGCCCGCGCTGCGGGCCGAGCGCGATGACGGTCTCGCGCAGCGACCAGCCGTGCGCCTCCGCCTTCGCCCGCCATTCGGCCACCACCGCGCGCGGGTCGGCGATGCGCCGGGCGCCGAAGGAGCCGTCGTTCTCCGTGACGACCGGATCCTCCTTGGGCAGCGGGCCGTCGGCGTCGCGGTCGGACAGGTCGATGCCCCACAGCAGTCCGGCGATCCCCAGCGCCGTGGCGGGCGTGACCTGCTGGAGCCGGATCCAGCGCTTCTTCTCCTGGGCCTCCTCCTCGGTGGCGCCGATGATGATCTCGGTGCCCGGCAGGATCCGCAGGTCGTCGTCGGGTCGGCCGACGGCGCGCAGGCGGGTGCGGATGTCCTCGGCGAAGGCGAGTGCGTCGTCGAAGTCGTTGCCGTGCGCGGAGAAGATGACGTCGGCGTTGCGGGCGGCGAAGTCGCGTCCCTCACCGGAATCCCCGGCCTGGAAGATCACCGGGTGGCCCTGGGCGCTGCGCGGCAGGGTCGGGGCGAGGTCGACGTCGAACTGCGGTCCGCGGTGCCGTACATGGCGTACGGCACCGGGCACCGACCATTCCCGTGCACCCGCGGAGTCGGCGATTGCTCCGTCCCCCCAGCCGTCCCACAACGCGCGGGCCACGGTGAGGAACTCCTCGGCGCGCCGATAGCGGTCGGCGTGGTCGAGGTAGCCGCCGCGGCGGAAGTTCGCGCCGGTCCAGGCGTTGTCCGTGGTCACCACGTTCCAGCCGGCGCGGCCCTCGGAGAGCAGGTCCAGGCCGGAGAGGCGGCGGGCCAGATCGGCGGGTTCGTTGAAGGTGGAGTTGGAGGTGGAGACCAGGCCGATCTGGCGGGTGACCGCGGCCAGCGCCGCGAGCTGGGTGATGGCGTCCGGCCGTCCGGCCACGTCGAGGTCATGGATTCTGCCGTCGACCTCGCGCAGCCGCAGCCCCTCGCCGAGGAAGAACGCGTCGAACAGGCCCCGTTCGGCGGTCTGGGCGACCCGGCGGAAGGAGGCGGGGTCGATCTGGGAGCCGCTGTCGGGGGCGGACCAGATGGTCCAGTGGTTGACGCCCTGGAAGAACACTCCGAAGTGCAGCTGGGCGTGTGGCCGGGGGACGTCGAGGGGGTCGGTGCGGGTCATCGGGCATCCTCCTGGGCGGCCACGGCCGCGGCTGCGAAGCGATTGGCGGGGCGCTCCAGACCCAGGGTCGAGCGCAGGGACGTACCGGGCAGCGGTCGGGCGACGAGGCGTCGCTCGGACAGGGCCGGCAGGACGAGGCGGGAGAGGACGGGCAGGTCCTCGTCCAGCACCAGCGGGTGCAGCCGTACGCCGTCGACGTGACGGCTCAACTCAGCCAGCAGTGAGACCAATTGGTCCGCCGAGCCGACGTGACGCAGCCACCTCCGGTCGGTCCACGACGCGTGCCGTTCCAGGTCGGCGACGCGCTCGGCGGCCGTGGCCTGCGGGGTGTCCAGCGCCACGTCGACCTCGGCGAAGACGCGGGGCGTACCGGCGGCAGCAGCGGCCGTGGCGACTTCCGCGAGTTCGCGCCCTTCGACGAGAGCGACGTCGAGCTGTGCGGCGGGAACCCGGTCCGGCCTGCCCAGGACGACAAGCTGCCCCTGAGGCGGGCGCGGCACGATCGCCGGCCCCTTGACGGCGTACGTCTCGCCCGTGAAGTCGATGTAGTGCAGCCGCTCGCGGTCGAGGTAGCGGCTGGTGGCCACGGACCGGATGACCGCGTCGTCCTCCCACGAGTCCCACAGGGCGCGGGCCACCTCCACGCCGTCACGGGATTCCCGGGCCCGTGCGGCGGCGTCGGCGATCAGCTGCCGCCCCCAGGCACGCGCCGCCTCGGGACGCTCCTCCTCCGTCACCACCCACCCGGCGCGACCGGCGGAGACGTGGTCCAGGGACGCCAGCTGGCCGGAGACATGGAAGGGTTCGGCATACGTGACCGGGACGACGGGCGCGATCCCGATGGTGCTCGTGGACGCCGCGATGAAGGCTGCCCGCTCCACCGCGCCGATACGGCCCACCGGATCCGGTGAGGCGCCGGGCGGCAGCACGCCGTCGTCCAGGGTGATCAGCGTGAACCCGGCGTTCTCGGCGATGGCGGCGACCTGGGCCACGCGGCGCGGTGTGAGCAGATGATCGGGGGAGTGGGCGGCGCGGCGCCAGGCCGCGGGGTGGGCGCCGTCGCCGTCGATCTCGACGGCGAGGTGCAGGGCAGGGCCGGACAATGGGAGTTCCTTCCGGGAAACATGAGAAACTCGCGGCCACAGGGCCACGACGAGACAGCCGGCGGGACGGCCGGCAGGGGTCAGGCGTGTACGGAAGGACAGACGGCGGAGGAGGTACGGCAGTAGTCGACATGCCGCCGGGTGATGAGCCGCGCACCGGTGCACGCACCGCGCGGTGCCGCGCCCAGTACGTGCATCAAAGCCTCCACCGGTCAGGAACTTTCCCGTTCAACGTACGTCGCCCGCCCCTGTGAGTGTCAAGGTCGACCATGGCGGAGGGGCATCTCATCCGCTGGGACGCGTGGTGGACCCATCTTTCCCGTTGTGCTTTGATCCGGCCATGAAGACCACTGGCCCGGCGCACACGGTGCTGCTCGACCCGTTCTGGGTGAGCCGCCGTGCCGATCAGTTCGACCAGGTCTGTTGCTGATCGCCGTTCGACGGCTCGCGATCAAGCTCTTCTTCTTTCTGCCTGCAGCCTTCTCTTGCCCTCGGACAGCCGCTCTCCGGGCGCAGTTGTGAGGCGCACGCGTCCGCCCTGCCGTGAAGGAAACCCCCATGGCCCAGTCCACAGCCCTGCCTGGCATCGACATCTCCCGCTTCCACGCCCCGGACGCCGACCGCGACGCCTTCCTCGCCGAACTCCGCTCCGCCCCACATGAGGTGGGCTTCTTCTACGTCACCGGGCACGGCGTCCCCGCAGCACTGCGGGAAGAGGTGCTGGGCGCGGCACGCCACTTCTTCGCGCTGCCGGAGGAGCAGCGGCTGGAGATCGAGAACCTCAACTCGCCTCAGTCCCGGGGCAATACGCGCACCGGCACCGAATACACCGCGGGCAGCGCCGACCGGCGGGAGCAGATCGACATCGGCCCCGAGCGGACGGCGCTTGAAACCGGCCCGGACGATCCCGACTACCTGCGTCTGATCGGCCCCAATCAATGGCCGTCCGCGCTGCCGGAGCTGAAGGACATCGTGTTGCGCCGGCAGGCGGAAGCGCTGCGGGTGAGCCGTGAGGTGCTGCGGGCGCTCGCGGCGGCCCTCGGACAGGACGAGGGCTACTTCGACCAGTGGTTCGACGACGAGGCGGCCGTGCACGTGAAGATCGTGCACCATCCTCCGCCCGCCGCCGAGGACGCCGACCAAGGGGTGGGCGCGCACAAGGACTACGGCTACCTCGCCCTGCTCCAGCAGGACGAGGTCGGCGGGCTCCAGGTGCAGCGCGAGGACGGGGTGTGGATCGACGCGGTGCCGGTGGCGGACGCCTTCGTGTTCAACATCGGAGAGATGCTGGAGATCGCCACCCGGGGATACCTGAAGGCCACTCAGCACCGGGTCGTGAGTCCGCGGTCGGACCTCCACCGCTACTCGACGACCGACTGGGCCTTCGAGACACGCCAGGTCCACTCCGGTGCCGTCCCCGACCCCACGACCGGCGGCATTCGCGCCGGCGAAACGCGCCGGAGTGGGCCCCCGCCCCAAGGAGACGACCTGACCGCCCGTGGCGCGGGTGCCGTACCCCGTCGGCAGCCTCACCCCACTGAAACCCAAGGAGAACACGTGAGTTCGACCAGAACCCGGCCCGCCCTAGTCGCCCTGGGCACGGCGGTGCTGTTGAGCGCTTCCGTCGCCGTTCCACAGGCCTCGGCGGCCGGCCGCACGTCCACGGCTCTCGCCTGGTACGACGCCACAGCCGAGACCATCGCGACGGCCGGGGCGTCCATCCAGATCACCAACAGCCGTACCTGGGCCATCAGTTGGCTCGCGGCCGCGAGGGCCACCCAGAGCGTGCCCGCCGGTGTCGACCGCGGTGCGTATCAGGAGGCGGCGCTCGCCGGGGCTGTGCACCGCGCGCTGGTGACGCTGGCCCCGAGCCGAACGGAGCAGCTCGACGCGACGTTCAAGGAGACCCTCGACGCGATTCCCGACGGCCCGGCCGAGGAACGGGGCGTCGTGGCGGGAGAGCGGCAGGCGGA
This sequence comes from Streptomyces sp. NPDC107546, assembly GCF_055639175.1. Taxonomy (NCBI): domain Bacteria; kingdom Bacillati; phylum Actinomycetota; class Actinomycetes; order Kitasatosporales; family Streptomycetaceae; genus Streptomyces; species Streptomyces sp. NPDC107546. The sequence continues at coordinate 43,521 of NZ_JBVKBA010000032.1, forward strand.
CGTCGTCCTCGCGTCGAGGCAGGACGACGGTCTCGACCCCGCCTCGGTCGACGCGCCCTATCCGGTGAAGCCCGCGGCGCCGGGCGTCTGGCAGCCGACGCCGCCCGCGTACGCTCCGGCGGCCCAGTACGGCAACCGGCTCGCCAAGCCGTTCCTGCTCAGGACGCAGAGCCAGTTCCGGCTCGCCCCGCCGCCCGCCCTGGACTCCGAGCGCTACGCCGCCGACCTCGCGGAGGTGCGCGCCTACGGCGCCGTCGACAGCGCGGTGCGCAGCGCCCGCCAGACCGAGACCGCCACCTTCTGGCTCGGCTCCTCCCTCACCCTCTACACCGAGCCGTTGCGTGTGGCGCTCTCCCGCACACATCAGGGGATCGCCGGGCAGGCGCGGCTGGTCGCGCTGTTCCATGTGGCGCTGGTGGACACGCAGATCGCCACCTCCGACAGCAAGTACGCCTATGAACGCTGGCGTCCCGTCACCGCGATCCGCACCGACACCATCGACCCCGACCCCGACTGGACGCCGCTGCACACCACCCCGGCGTATCCGGACTACCCGAGCGGCCACAACACCTACGCGGGCGCCGCGCAGACCGTCCTGTCGGCGCTTGTCGGTCCGCGTACCGCCCCGTTCGAACTGCCCAGCCCCACCGCGCCGGGCGTGACCCGGACCTACACCACCTGGAAGCAGCTCTCGGACGAGAACGTCGACGCCCGGGTCTTCTCCGGCATCCACACCCGGTCGGCCGACGAGGCGGGGATCACGCTCGGCACGAACGTGGCGCGGTACGTCCTGCAGAACGCTGGAGGGCTCTTTGCGCCGCGTTGACCCTCGGTGCATCGGGCCGCGAGCCTGTTCCTCCCACTGACACCAGGATTCGCATGCACATGAAACCCGGACGCGTACTGCACTTGAGCCTGTACCTCGGCGGTCACCTGAGCACCCGGTGTCCCGTGCGGGTTGTCGATTCCGGCGCGGACGGACTCCTGTTGCGGAGCGGGGCCGGGCAGCCCCTCAGGGGCAGTGACGAGCCGGATCTCGCGGGTGGCGGACGGCAGGGAGTGGCCATGGGGGCTCCTGATCGGGAGAAGCGAAGCGGGCCGAGCGGGACGACCGGCCGGTGCGGGCGCGCAGACGTTGGCCCCTGACGCGCGCGTCAGGGGCCAACGTCTGCGCGCAGCGTCCACGCCGGTCACGTGTCCGCGATGCGAGACCTGTCCGGAAAGTTGTTGACCAACGTGGTGGACCTCTGCTGAACTCCCGTGCCATGAACCCGCGCGTGGAGCTCACTCGGCGGCGCCACATCGATCTGGCGCACGTCTCCAGCGCGTTTTGTTGTCGCTGACCCGGTAAGTGGTCCCCGGCGGCAACCGGTGCGCACCGACGGTGCGCGTCGTGCGGAGGCGGTCCGAAACCGCCCGTAATGCAGCGCCGCCCTGTGGGATCGCCGTGTCCGCCTCCTGAGCGACTGCTCCTCCGGCCTCACCTCTTCCGCGCGCTCCGCACAGGCTGAGGTTCGGTCTCCCCTGCGTCGCCATCGCACCGACTGCCCGATCTCCCCTCGATCGGCTCGCGAGTCGGCCGTTCACTCACGCTCTCCGCTCTCCGCACCGAGCACCCAGCTCTCAGCTGTGCGCCCACTTCCTCCCGAGAAGGACTCCCTCATGCCTGTGTCCATCCGTAAGCTCACCGGCCGCATCGGCGCGGTCGTCGAGGGCGTCGACCTCACGGCGACCCCCGATCTCTCGACGGTCACGGCCCTCCGTGACGCCCTCAACGAGCACAAGGCGATCGTCTTCGATCACGTCAACCTCGACAACGCCGGCCAGGAGCGCGTGGCCCGGTGGTTCGGCGAACTCACCACCGCCCACCCCAACGTGCCGGCCGCCGACGGCACGACGAACGTGCTCGCCGTCGACAGCGAGACGTCCAAGGCCAACGAGTGGCACACGGATGTCACCTTCGTGATCAACCCGCCGCAGCTCACCACGCTCCGGTCGATCGTGACCACGCCGTATGGCGGAGAGACGCTCATCGCCAACGCCGCCGCGGCCTACCGCGACCTGCCCGCACCACTGCGCGCCCTCGCGGACACGTTGCGCGTCGTGCACACCAACCAGTACGACTACGCCCGCCCCGCGGCCACGACCGCACAGCGGCAGGAGTACGACCGGGCCTTCGTGTCGACGCCGTACGAGGCGGAGCACCCGGTCGTACGGGTGCATCCGCTGACGGGCGAACGCGGGCTGTTCATCGGTGGGTTCGCCAAGCGGATCGTCGGCCTGTCGAGCAGCGACTCGGCCGATCTGCTGCGCCTCCTCCAGTCGTACGTGACGCGTCCGGAGAACATCCTGCGCTGGACCTGGTCCCCGAACCAGCTGCTGATCTTCGACAACCGGATCACCCAGCACTACGGGGTGGACAACTACGACGATCATCCGCGCCGCCTCAACCGGGTGACGGTCGCCGGAGAGGTGCCGGCCGGTGTCGACGGCCGCCGCAGTGAGCAGCTCGTCGGCGATGCCTCGCACTACAGCAGCGTGCTGGCGGTGGCCGCATGACCGAAGTCCGCGTCCCGGCCCTGGCCGTTACCAAGGGCCCGGCCGCCGAGACGACGAGCGCGCGCGAGCGTGAGGTGTTCCTGCCGCGCGACGCCCGCCGCCGGACGACTCCGCTCACCGCGCTCCGCGAGCGCCTGCGCTGGCCGCTGGGCATCTACACGACCCCGGTCGTGATCCTCGTCGCCTGGGAGATCCTCGCCAGGCTGGGGGTACTGGCGAAGACCTACGCTCCGGCGCCGACCTCGATCGTGAAGTCCGCCGCCGATCTGTGGCAGCAGGGCGTCCTCGGGCCGGACCTGGCCATCTCGTTGCAGCGGGCCGGCATCGGTCTCGCGATCGGGCTGACGGTCGGCATCGTCACCGGGGTGCTGGGCGGGCTGCTGCGCAGCGGTGAGTACCTGTTCAACGGCCTCGTGCAGGTGCTCAACACGATCCCGCTCCTCGCGGTGCTCCCGCTGATGATCGTGTGGTTCGGCATCGACGAGCTCACGAAGGTGCTGCTGATCTCCTTCGGAGCCGGTGTGCCGATGTATCTCAACCTGTTCTCCGCGATCCGGGGTGTCGACCAGCGTCTGATCGAGATGGCGCGGACGACGGGCGCGGGCACCTGGCGCCTGGTGACGCGGGTGCTGGTGCCCGGGGCCCTGCCGGGGTTCCTGGTCGGCCTGCGGTTCTCCCTGGCGTACAGCGTCCTGGGCCTGGTCGCCGCGGAAACGGTCAACGCCGACAAGGGACTTGGCTTCCTCATCACTCAGGGGCAGACCTATCTCCAGACCAATCAGGTCTTCGTGGGGCTGGTGATCTACTCGCTCCTCGGTCTGCTCGCCGACCAGTTCGTCCGGGTTCTCGAGCGGGTGCTGCTGCGGTGGCGACCCAGTTATGAGGCGTCATGAGCAGCACGATCGCGACGGAGCTCCGTCGGCAGACCGGGGTCGTCGTCGAGCAGGTGGTCCGTCGGTTCGGTGACCGGGTGGTGCTCGACCACCTCGACCTCACCATCGCCGACGAGGAGTTGGTGATCCTGCTCGGCCCCTCGGGCTGCGGGAAGAGCACCCTGCTGCGACTGCTCGCCGGCCTTGACCGGCCCGACGCAGGGCGGGTCGAGGTCCCGGCGCGGCGTGCGATCGTCTTCCAGGCCGACCGGCTGCTGCCGTGGCAGCGGGTCCTGCGCAACGTCACGCTCGGCCTGCACGGACCCGACGCGGAACAGCGGGCCCTCGATGTGCTCGCCGAGGTCGGGCTCTCGGGGCGTGAGAAAGCGTGGCCCAGGGAGCTCTCCGGCGGCGAGGCCCAGCGGGTGTCGCTCGCGCGGGCCCTGGTCTCGGAGCCCGAACTGGTGCTGCTCGACGAGCCGTTCGCGGCCCTGGACGCCATCACACGGCTGCGCATGCACGACCTTGTACGAGCCCTGCGAACCAGGCACCACGCGGCCATGCTGCTGGTCACCCACGACGTCGACGAGGCGATCGCCCTGGCGGACCGCATCGTCGTCATGAGCAATGGCAGCATCGGCACCTCGCACGAGGTGCACCTCTCCGCCGCGGACCGCGAAGCGAGCGTCGCACGCGAGGAACTCCGCGCCCGGCTGCTGGACGACCTCGGACTCGCCGGCCAGCACTGACCTTCCCCCCATAACCCTCACTCAGCACAGAAAGCACACCACATCCCATGCGTAAGAGAACCAGCAGACTCATCGGCGCCGTCGGCTCGCTCGCCCTGGCGGGTACCCTCGTCGCCTGCGGATCGTCCTCGTCGGACACGGCCGCGCCGCTGAGCAACGCCGCCGACGCGAGCGACGCCAAGCACCCCGAGTGGAGCAAGTACACCTTCACGATCGGCGACAACGGCGGTGACGGCAGCCAGGAGCTGGCGAAGCTGACCGGCGTGTTCGACAACGCGCCTTACAAGGTGAAGTTCGCCCGGTTCACCTACGGCCCGCCGCTCGTGCAGGCCGCGGCCTCGGGCGACATCGACCTCGGCAGCGTCGGCGACGTACCGCCGATCACGGGTGCCGCGAAGGAGTACGGCTTCAAGGTCGTCGCCGTCAACCGTTCGCTCACGCCGGACCAGGCGGTGGAGAACATCATCGTGCCCAACGGCTCGAAGCTGAGGACGGCCGCCGACCTCAGGGGCAAGAAGATCGCTGTTCCCCAGGGCAGTTCGGCCCACGGTCTGGCCCTGAACGCGTTGAAGAGCGTCGGCCTCACCCCCAAGGACGTGAAGCTGGTCTTCCTCGACCCGGCGGCCGGCGCCACGGCGTTCAACACCGGCAAGGTGGACGCCTGGTCGATCTGGAACCCGCAGTCCGCGATCGCGGTCAAGAACGGCGCGCGGATCCTGGTGAAGGGTCTCCCGCCGATCGACCAGACGAGCAGCTACTACGTCGCCAGTGACACCTCGCTGAAGGACAAGACCAAGCGTGCTGCTCTCACGGACGTCCTGAAGAGGCTCTCGCGGGAGTTCGCCTGGGCCGTCAAGAACCCCGACAGGTACGCGCAGGCGCTCTCGAAGGAGCAGGGCATCCCGCTGGCCGACGCCAAGGCGTCCCTGGCCGCCTACTCGAACCGGGTGACGCCGGTGGAGCAGGCGGACATCGAGCTGGAGCAGAAGCTGGCCGACGCCTTCCTGGAGGCGGGGCAGATCACCAAGAAGGTCGACGTCAAGTCGATCACCGACAACCTCCTCCCGGCCGGTTACGACAGCTCCAAGCTGAAGGTCACCTCATGAGCGGGGGACGACGACGGCGGCGGCTTCACCTCAACGCCTTCCTCATGGAAGCGGGCCATCACGAGGCGGCGTGGCGGCTTCCGCACAGCAACCCCCGGGCGGACTTCGACCTGGGGCACTGGATCGAGCTGGCGCAGCTGGCCGAGAGCGCGAAGTTCGACTCGCTGTTCCTCGCGGACGGGCCGGCCCTCATCGGCACCGGCGAGTTCCGCCCGCCGGGCCAGCTCGAACCGCTGACCCTGCTGACCGCGCTGTCCCAGGCGACCAGCAGGATCGGCCTCATCGCGACCGTGTCGTCGACGTACAACGAGCCGTACAACCTCGCCCGTCGGCTCGCCTCCGTCGACCACGTCAGCGGGGGCCGGTCGGGCTGGAACATCGTCACCTCGGCAGGGGCCGACGAGGCGGCCAACTTCGGCCTCGACGACCGCCCCGGCCACGCCGAACGCTACGCCCGCGCCGACGAGTTCCTGAAGGTCGCCAAGGCGCTGTGGGACAGCTGGGAGTCCGAGGCCGTCGTCGCGGACAGAACCACCGGACGCTACGCCGACCCCGAGCGGCTGCACCGGCTCGGCCACCAGGGCACATACTTCAAGGTGGCCGGCCCGCTCAACGTCGAGCGCCCACCGCAGGGTTACCCGCTGCTCGTCCAGGCCGGCTCCTCCGAGGACGGCAAGGACTTCGCGGCCCGCCACGCCGAGGCCATCTTCACTGCGCACACGACGTACGAGCGCGCGGCCGCCTTCTACGCCGACATCAAGGCGCGGACCAGGGCCGCGGGCCGCGACCCGGACGGCGTGATCGTCCTGCCCGGCATCGTCCCGTACATCGGGTCGACCGAGGCGGAGGCCCGGGCGCTTGCACGGCAGTTCGACGAGCTGCGCGTTCCGGAGTACGGGCTGCGTCAGCTGGCCGCCGTGTTCGAGACCGAGCCGTCGGTCTTCGAACTCGACGCGCCCCTGCCGGACTTCATCCTCGCCAGGCCGAAGCTGGAGGGCTCGCAGAGCCGCTCCGACCTGATCACCGAACTCGCGGTGCGCGAGCAGCTGACGGTCCGGCAGATCATCTCCCGGCTCGGCGGCGGGCGTGGTCACTTCGAGTTCGTCGGCACGCCGGAGCAGGTCGCGGACACGATCATCGCCTGGTTCGAAGGTGGTGCCGCGGACGGGTTCAACATCATGGCGCCCGCCCTGCCGTCGGGCCTGGCGGCCTTCGTCGAGCACGTGCTGCCGATCCTGCGCGGCAAGGGGCTGTTCCGCGAGGAGTACGAGGGCACGACTCTGCGCGAGCACTACGGGCTCCCGGTCCCGGCGAACCAGTTCCATGGCTGACCCGCTCGCGACTCCCACCGCTTCCCGGAGCGGCGGGAGTCCGCCCGCGCTGCGGGTCGAGGGGCTCCGCAAGACCTACGAAAACGGCTTCATCGCGGTGGCCGGGCTGGACCTGGAGATACCGGACGGCTCCTTCTTCGGCCTGCTCGGCCCGAACGGCGCCGGGAAGACCACCCTGATCGGCTCGGTGTGCAACATCGTCCGCCCCACCGCCGGCACCCTCTCCGTTTTCGGCCACGACCACCGCAGCCGTCAGGCCCGCAGGCTCCTTGGCCTGGCCGCACAGGAGATCAACGTCGACCGGTTCCTGTCCATCCGGCAGATCCTGATCTACCACGCCGGATACCACGGCATCGGCAGGAAGGCCGCCGCCAGGCGCGCTGACGAACTGCTCGCCCTGTTCCGCCTCGACGACAGGGCCGACGTACGCGCCTATGAACAGTCCGGCGGCATGCAACGGCGCCTCGTCCTCGCGCGGGCGCTCATGCACCGCCCCCGTCTGCTCATCCTCGACGAACCGACGGCCGGCGTAGACGTCGAGCTGCGCTCGGAAATCTGGCGGGTCGTCAAGGGCCTCAACGCAGCGGGCACCACCGTCCTGCTGACCACGCACTACCTGGAGGAGGCGGAGACCTTGTGTGACGAGATCGCGCTGCTGCGCGCGGGCCGGATTGTCGACCGCGGCTCCGCGGCCTCGTTGCGGGAACGGTACGCCGCCCGGGACATCTCGGAGGTCTACGACCGGGTGATCACGGCGGAGGAGGTCGCCTCGTGAGCGGCACCGAAGCCCCGGCCCTCCCGGCGTACGACGAGCCGTTCCGGGCGGAGCGCGCGCCGTTCCTGTGGCTCCTGGAGCGCGAGATCCTGCGCTTCCTCACCATCTGGCGCTACAGCATCGTCGGCCCAGTAATGTCGACCGTGCTGTTCGTCGTCGTCTTCGGGTCGGCCCTCGGACAGCACGTCGACACCATCGACGGCATCGGATACGGCAGCTTCATCGTGCCCGGTCTTTTCACCCAGGCGATCGTCAACGTCGGCTTCTTCAACGGGACGACCAGCCTGTTCGAGGCCCGCCGGGACCAGTACATCAACGACGTGTTCGCGAGCCCGCTCAGGTGGTGGGAGATCAACGCGGCGCTGGTGGGCGGCGGCATCGCCCGAGGCGTCGTCGTGGGCGCGGGCGTCCTGGCGGTCGCACTGCCGCTCACCCACGGCGGCACCCCGGCCCGGCCCCTCGTCTTGCTGCTCGGCACACTCGGCGTGCTCCTGGTCGCCGCACAGGTCGGCGTGATCGCCGGCGGCCACGCCAAGTCCCTCGACCACGTCTACTCCATGGAATCGATCATCCTGCTGCCGCTGGGCCTTCTCGGCGGCGTCTTCTACTCGGTCCACCAACTGCCGCAGTTCTGGGACGTCCTGAGCCGCCTCGACCCCGTCTTCTGGCTGGTCCAGGTCGAGCGGATCGGCTTCCTCGGCCAGGGCGACGTCGGCGCGGACTGGGCCCTCGCCGTGGTCTGGGCCCTCGCGGCGGTACTGACGGCCTGGTCGGCCGCGATGTTCGGCACCGGTCGCCTCAAGCCCTGAACCCCGCAACGGAAGGAACGCAACGTCATGACGAGCACCGAACCGGAACAGACCCTGTCCACCGACGTGTTGGTGATCGGCGGCGGCCCCGCGGGCACCTGGGCCGCAATCAAGGCCGCTCAGGCCGGTGCCGACGTCGTTCTGGCCGACAAGGGCTACACGGGCGCGAGCGGAGCGACCGCCTCCGTCGGCACCGGCATCTGGTACGTCGACGACGTCCCCGAACTGCGGGAGGGCGCCATGGCGAGCCGCGAGGCGCTCGGCGGATTCCTCGCCGACCGCGACTGGATGGCGCGCGTCCTCGACGAAACCCACGCGCGCATGGACGAACTCGCCCGCATCCAGCGCTACCCGTTCCCCGTCGACGCCCACGGCCGTCAGTTGCGCGGCGACCTTCAGGGACCCGAGTACATGCGCCGGCAGCGCACCCGGGTACGGCGGCTCGGCGTCCGCATCCTCGACCACACTCCCGCGCTGGAGCTCCTGACCGACGCCGACGGCGTCGTCTCTGGCGCGCAGGCGCTCGACCGCACGACGGGCGACACCGTCCGCATCGAAGCGCGGGCGGTCGTGCTCGCCGCAGGCGGATGTGCGTTCCGCTCCAAGACCCTCGGCTGCGACGTCAACACCGGGGACGGTGCGCTGCTGGCCGTGGAGGCGGGGGCGCGGCTGTCGGGGATGGAGTTCTCCAACGCCTACGCCATCGCCCCGAAAGGCACGTCGCTGACCAAGACCGCCTACTACTCCTGGGCGACCTTCTACCGCGCCGACGGCTCGGTGCTGGAAGGTGCGGGCAGCACCCGCGGCCGGTCGGTGATCGCGAGGACGCTGCTCACGGAGCCGGTCTACGCCCGGCTCGACCGAGCCGGCCCTGACGAACAGCGGGCGATGCGCAAGGGTCAGCCGAACACCTTCCTGGTCTTCGACCGGCTGGGCATCGACCCCTTCACCGACCTGTTCGAGATCACTCTGCTGGCCGAAGGCACGGTACGCGGGACGGGTGGTGTGCGCATCGCCGACCACGACTGCTCGACCGACGTCCCCGGTCTGTACGCGGCCGGCGACACCGCGACCCGCGAGCTGATCTGCGGCGGCTTCACCGGAGGCGGCAGCCACAACGCCGCGTGGGCGGCGTCCTCGGGCAGCTGGGCGGGCCGGGGCGCCGCCGTGTTCGCCAACCGGCGGGGCCGACCGGGCAGCCGACTGCGGTCCGTGGGGACGGCCGGCCTTCGCCCGACCGGTGCCGTGAACGTCGGCCATCGTGAGGTCGTCGCCGCCGTACAGCGTGAGGTCCTGCCGTACGACCGCAACTACCTGCGGCACGCGGACCGTCTCGAGCCGGCTCTGCGGTCGCTGCACGGGACGTGGTCCGCGATCCGCGAAGGGCTGGGGGCGAGCGGTGAGGAGCTCTTCCGGGCCAGGGAAGCGGCCGCGATGGTGGCTCACGGCCGCTGGATGTACCACGCGGCACTGCAGCGCACCGAATCGCGCGGTATGCGCAAGCGGGCCGACAAGCCGACGCAGGATCCGGCCCAGCACTATCGGCTGCTCACCGGTGGGCTCGACGAGGTCTGGAGCACTCCCGAGCCGGCGTCGCGGGCACTGGTCACGATCGGAGGCCGAGCCGCATGATCGAGATCGTCGAGCCGGACCGCTGCATCGCCTGCGACCGGTGCATCGAGGTGTGCCCGACGCGCGTCTTCGACCGCGGCGCCGACGGCGTTCCGGTGATCGCGCGACAGGACAGCTGCCAGACCTGCTTCCAGTGCGAGGCGTACTGCCCGACCGACGCGCTGTTCGTCGCCCCGCTGGTGACCGCGGTCGCTCCGGGCTCGCGCTTCCGTGATGTGACACAGCTCGAGGAATCCGGTCTGCTCGGCGGATACCGGCGTGAACTCGGCTGGGGCAGGGGAAGGACGCTCGGTGCCCGCACCGCGGTCGGACCGGAGTATCCGGACTGACCGGCCTGAGCCGGCGCAGGTTCAACACCCAGACTCCTCACTCGGCCGAGGACGCTGGACACCGACCTCGAAGGTTGACTTGTCGCACGCCACTCTGACGATCCGCAAAAGTGGGCAAAGGTCGCAGGTTCAAATCCTGTGGTCACGACGGTGCGAAGGGTCCTCGCGGGCGAGAGCCGGCGGGGCCCTTTTGTGTGAGCCTTCAGCAGTGAGCACGCTGCTCGTCGGCACGTCACCCACGCCGACTCGTCCGACGCCGGATACACCGCGCACCACGCGATGTCCTCGGGCGCCCCGACCCGGCCGAGGACATCGGTGCGAGTTCCATCACAGGAGACCGTCGCCTCCCGACGGTTGCTATGGGAAACCTGTGCCCTGCGCTCCGCCGCCGATGTCGAGTTGTGGGTCGCCCTGGTCCAGCTCGACACCGTGCACCGCGATCACCTGGATGCCGCAGCCGTCCAGCGCGTCGCCGACCATCCCACGCTGTGGGCCCACGGCTGCCGCCTGGCCGTTCACCCGGCCCTCGGCGGCCACCTCGACCTCGACGGCATCGAACGCCGCCACAGCGCCCACTGCCGGGGCCTGGAGGACTCCGGAGCGGCCATCCGTATCCTGGACTGGACGGCCTACGCCGCCCTCTGGCCGTTCCATCTGGTGGACCGCCGTTGACATATGTTCGGGCCGTTGTCTTAATTACGGCTCAGAACGGTCATGAGTGTCAGCGTCAAGCCCTGGCTTGCTGACCGGCAACCCTCGCGCCGCGGTGGGGTGCCCCAGGTGACGACCCGACCGATGAAGTTTCGGTAAGCGCGAGGCCCCCAGGGCCGGAAGAGTGACGGTGACGCCATGCACGCAGCTCCCAGGACGGCGACGCGCCGCCCGCAGGGCTGCGTACGGCCGTATGCGAACCTGCTCGTCGCCGACCGTGCCGTCGATCTGCTCCGCGTGAACAGCGCACTGTGTACCGCACCGGGCCGTGCCCGCTGTCGGGGCTGACACCTCCCCGCAGTCCCCGCACTTCCTGACGAACACCGCGCCCGCGGTGTGCCGTTGCCCTCCCCGCCCGGTACCTCGCCGTCGTGTGCGCCGCCGCATGCCGCCGTGCTTCCGGGATGTTCCCACCCAGCCGGAGCCCACCATGAGTGAACCCCCTGGAGCCACCGTCATCCTCGCCGAGGCGCCGACCGCCGACGAACCGTCAAAGCCCCTCAGCGCACAGCGAGTTCTGCCGCTGCGGCGCCCCGGACGCTGGATCGCCACCGCGGTCGTACTGGTCCTGGTCGCCCAGTTCGTGCACGGACTGGTCACCAACTCCTTCTACCAGTGGGACCGCTGGAGTTACTGGTTCCTGCGCCCCACCATCCTCGACGGCCTCGTGATCACCCTCGAAGTCACCGCCTACAGTGCGGTGCTAGGTCTTGTCGGCGGCATCGTGCTCGCACTGGGCCGGCTCTCGAAAAGCCCGGTGCTGCGCGCGATCAGCTGGACCTACGTCTGGGCGCTGCGCTCGATCCCGCTCATCGTGGTGCTGATCTTCCTCTACAACTTCAGCGCCCTGTACAAGACGTTGAGCGTCGGCATCCCCTTCGGCCCGGCCTTCTTCTCCTTCGACGAGTCGAGACTCGCCACCGACATGGTCGTCGCGGTCGTCGGCCTCAGCCTCAACGAGGCGGCCTACGCGGCCGAGGTGGTCCGCGGCGGGATCCTCTCCGTCGACCAGGGCCAGCACGAGGCGGCCGCGGCGCTGGGCCTGCCGAAGGGCTACCAGTTCCGCAGGATCGTCTTCCCGCAGGCGCTGCGCTCGATCATCCCGAACTACGTCAACCAGCTCATCGGCCTGATCAAGGGCACCTCGCTGGTCTTCTACGTCTCCCTGCTCGACCTGTTCGGCTCCGCGCAGACCATGGGTTCCACCTACCCCGGCGACATCGTGCCGCTGCTGCTGGTCGTCACCGTCTGGTACCTGATCCTGACCAGCGTCGTCTCCGTCGTCCAGTTCTACGTCGAGCGGTACTACGCCCGCGGTGCCACCCGCAGCCTGCCGCCGACGCCGCTGCAGAAGCTCCGCACCGGGCTCACCGACCTGCGGGCCCGTATCCGCCGGGAGGCCGCCGTATGACCGCCGACACCATCGAGGCCCTGGCGGACGTCGAGGCCGCCACCGTCGTGGTCCACGACGTGCACAAGTGGTACGGCACCCACCGGGTGCTGAACGGCGTCGACCTGACGGTCCGGCCCGGCGAGATCACCGTGATCCTCGGCCCGTCCGGTTCCGGCAAGTCCACGCTGCTGCGGGTCATCAACCACCTGGAGAAGCCCGAGATCGGCTACGTCAGCGTCAACGGCGAGCCGATCGGTGTGAAGCGGCACGGCGACCGCCTCAAAGAGCTGAGCGAGCGGGCCATCCTCACCCAGCGCAGCCGGATCGGCTTCGTCTTCCAGAACTTCAACCTGTTCCCGCACCTGACCGTGCTGGACAACGTCGCTGCCGCGCCCGTCGCCACCGGGAAGCTCGGCAAGCCCGAGGCCCAGAAACTCGCCCGCGAACTCCTCGACCGGGTCGGCCTCGCCGACAAGACCGCCGCCTACCCGCGCCAGCTCTCCGGCGGCCAGCAGCAGCGCGTCGCCATCGCCCGAGCCCTCGCCCTGCGCCCCGGAGTCATCCTCTTCGACGAGCCCACCTCCGCCCTCGACCCCGAGCTCGTCGGTGAGGTCCTCGCCGTCATCAAGGACCTGGCGACCAGCGGCACCACCCTCATCATCGTCACCCACGAGATCGGCTTCGCCCGCGAGATCGCCGACCGGGTCGTCTTCATCGACGGCGGCAAGATCGTCGAGCAGGGCCCGCCCTCCGAGATCCTCGACAACCCCCGGCACGAGCGGACCAGGGACTTCCTCAGCAAGGTCCTCTGACCCTCCGCACCCCCAGACCTCCCCCCACGCCACCCTCATCACCTTCAGCGACAAGGAACGGCCATGCCCACCCAGTTCACCCGACGCAGCCTGATACGCGGCATCACCGCGGCGACCGCCGTCGCCTCCCTGGCCACCGGGCTCGCCGCCTGCGGTGGCAACAGCGACGCGGCCACCGCCACCGACAGCGCCAAGTCCGGCGAGGTCGTCATCGGACGTGTCTCCAACGGCGCCGCCACCCAGACCACCATCAAGGTCTCCGAGGTCAAGTCCATCAGCGCCGAACTGCCCGCCGCCGTCAAGAAGAGCGGCAAGCTGGAGATCGGCATCGGTGCCCTGCCCGCCGGGTTCCCGCCGCTGGCGTACGTCGGCAACGACCAGAAGACCCTCACCGGCTCTGAGCCCGACCTCGGCCGCCTGGTCGCCGCGGTGTTCGGTCTCAAGCCCGAGGTGAAGAACTCCACGTGGGAGAACCTGTTCGTCGGCATCGACAGCGGCAAGGTCGACGTGGCCTTCTCCAACGTCACCGACACCGAGGAGCGCAAGAAGAAGTACGAGTTCGCCTCCTACCGGCAGGACAACCTCGCCTTCATCGTGCCGAAGAAGAGCACCTGGAACTTCGACGGCAACTACGAGAACCTCGCCGGCAAGACGATCGCCGTCGCCTCCGGCACCAACCAGGAGAAGATCCTCCTCGAGTGGAAGGACAAGCTGGCCAAGGAGGGCAAGAAGCTCACCGTCAAGTACTTCCAGGACAGCACCAGCACCTACCTGGCCCTGAACAGCGGCAAGGTAGACGCCTCCTTCGGCCCCAACCCCGGTTTCGCCTACCACAACCGTCAGGTGGCCAACACGCCCAACGCCACCCGCACCGCGGGCACCTACTCCGGCGCGGGCGCGAACCTGCAGGGCCTGATCGCGGCAACGGCGAAGAAGGACAGCGGCCTGGCCAAGCCGCTCGCCGACGCCATCAACTACCTGATCAAGCACGGTCAGTACGCCGAGTGGCTCAAGGCGTACAACCTCTCCAACGAGGCCGTCGCCAAGTCCGAGGTCAACCCGCCGGGCCTGCCGCTCGACAACTCCTGACCACCGTGCGCCGGGGACTCCACCGTCGCCCCGCGATGGAGTCCCCGCGCGCTGGACACCCCGAGCCGCACCCCGGAGACCGCCACACCATGTCCGTCACCACCCTCGACACCAGTTCCTCGCACATCCTGGACAACCCCGCCTGGGCCGCGCTCACCGGCCCCCACGCCCACTTCGCCGAACGCATCGGCCACGCCGCTCGCTATCACCAGGACGTGGCTCCCTTCTACGCCGTCTCCGACGAGGACGACCCGCGCGCCTGGGCCGACCTCGCCGCGCTCGTCGGCCCCGGCGGCACCGCTTCGGTGCGGGGCGTGACCGAGGCGGCGGAGGGCTGGGAGGTCGTGCGCACGGGGCACGGCGTCCAGCTCGTGGACACCGCCCTGCGCGCGGAGCCCGACCCCGAGGCCGTACGGCTCGGGACCGACGACGTGCCCGAGATCCTGGACCTGGTCGCCCGCACCGAGCCGGGCCCCTATCTGCCCCGCACCGTCGAACTGGGCACCTACCTCGGCATCCGTCACCAGGGCCGGCTGATCGCCCTGGCCGGCGAGCGGCTGCACCCGCCCGGCTGGACGGAGATCAGTGCCGTGTGCACCGACCCCGCCCACCGCGGCCGGGGCCTGGCCACCCGGCTGGTCCGCGCGGTCGCCGCCGGCATCAAGGAGCGAGGCGAACGCCCCTTCCTGCACGCCGCGGCCACCAACGCGAACGCGATCCGGCTGTACGAGTCGATCGGCTTCACCCTGCGCCGCCGTACCGTCTTCTCGCTCGTCCGGCACACCGGAGCCGCCGCGCTGGAAGAAACGGCATAGCCGTGCCGTTGTCCTTGTCGAAGGCGATTGTTCGGACCGCTCGGACGGAGGTGCGACACGTGACACGTGTACTCCGTGCCGTGCGCCTCCACTCCCGGCCCCACATCGACCTGCAGCGCGTGGCCGGCGCGCTCTGTAGCTCCTGACCCCGTTTCCCCAGCGCCGTGCGCCCCGATTCCCGCGGGCCGGCGATCTCGTACGGACCTCCAGGAAGGCCCCTTGTGTCCTCAACTCCCGCTTCCCACCTGCACCTTGCCGTCGCCCTGGACGGCACCGGCTGGCACCCCGCCTCCTGGCGCGAGCAAGTGGCCCGCCCCCTGGACCTGTTCACCGCCGGCTACTGGGCCGACCTGGTCGCCGAGGCCGAGCGCGGTCTGCTCGACTTCGTCACCTTCGAGGACGGACTCGGCCTGCAGTCCTCGCTCCCCCAGTCTCGACTTCGCTCAACCGGGGGGACCCCCATCGGCGAACTGGACGGCCGCACCGACCAGGTCCGCGGCCGCCTGGACGCCGTGCTGATCGCGTCCCGCATCGCACCTCTCACCCGGCACATCGGCCTGGTGCCGACTGTGGTCGCCACCCACACGGAGCCGTTCCACATCTCCAAGGCGATCGCCACCCTCGACTACGTCAGCACCGGCCGCGCGGGCCTGCGCGTCCAGATCAGCGCCCGCCCGCACGAGGCCGACCACTTCGGCCGCCGCACCTTCCCGCCGATCAGCCTGGAGGAGTTGCAGACGCCGGCCGGGCAGGAGCGTCTCACCGATCTGTTCGACGAGGCCGCCGACTACGTCGAGGTCGTGCGTCGGCTGTGGGACAGCTGGGAGGACGACGCCGAGATCCGGGACGTGGCCACCGGCCGCTTCGTCGACCGGGACAAGCTGCACTACATCGACTTCGAGGGCCGGTTCTTCAGCGTCAAGGGCCCGTCCATCACCCCGCGCCCGCCCCAGGGCCAGCCGCTGGTCACCGCCCTCGCCCACCAGACCGTCCCGTACCGGCTCGTGGCCCGCCAGGCGGACGTCGGCTACGTCACCCCGCACGACGCCGAGCAGGCCCGCGCGATCGTCGCCGAGATCCGTGCCGAGCAGGAGACGGCCGGGCGTTCCGGCGAACTCCTGCACATCTTCGGTGACTTGGTGGTCCTCCTCGACGACGACCAGGGCGCCGCCGAGGACCGACGCGCACGGCTCGACGCCCTCGCGGGCGAGCCGTACACCAGCGACGCCCGGATCTTCACCGGAACTCCCGCACAACTCGCCGATCTGCTTCAGGAGTTGGCGGCGGAGGGGCTGAGCGGCTTCCGGCTGCGGCCCGCCGTCGCCGGACACGACCTGCCGGCCATCACCCGGGGCCTCGTCCCCGAACTCCAGCGCCGGGGCGCCTTCCGCACCGCCTACGAAGCCGACACCCTCCGCGGCCTGCTGGGCCTGCCCCGTCCCGCCAACCGCTACGCTGCAGCGACCGCCTGAGCCGGAAGGACCCGCACCGACATGACCAGCAAGCCACTGAAGCAGATCCATCTGGCCGCGCACTTCCCCGGCGTCAACAACACCACCGTGTGGAGCGACCCGGCCGCCGGCAGCCACATCGAGTTCAGCTCCTTCGCCCATTTCGCGCGCACCGCCGAGCGCGCCAGGTTCGACTTCCTGTTCCTCGCCGAGGGCCTCAGGCTGCGCGAACAGGGCGGGAAGATCTACGACTTGGACGTGGTCGGCCGCCCCGACACCTTCACCGTCCTCGCCGCGCTTGCCGCCGTCACCGAACACCTCGGCCTGACCGGCACCATCAACTCCACCTTCAACGAGCCCTATGAGGTGGCCCGCCAGTTCGCCAGCCTCGACCACCTCTCCGGCGGCCGCTCCGCCTGGAACGTGGTCACCTCCTGGGACGCCTTCACCGGCGAGAACTTCCGCCGCGGCGGCTTCCTGCCACAGGAGGACCGCTACTCCCGCGCCAAGGAGTTCCTGGCCACCGCGAACGAGCTCTTCGACTCCTGGCACGGCGACGAGATCCTCGCCGACCCGGCCACGGGCGTCTTCCTGAGGGACGCGAAGGCCGGATCCTTCGTCCACAGCGGGCAGCACTTCGACATCCACGGCCAGTTCAACGTCCCACGCTCACCGCAGGGCCGCCCGGTTATCTTCCAGGCCGGCGACTCCGAGGAGGGCCGCGAGTTCGCCGCCTCCTCCGCCGACGCCATCTTCAGCCGCCACGCAACCCTGGAGGGCGGCCGGGCCTTCTACACGGACGTCAAGAACCGCCTCGCCAAGTACGGCCGCCGCCACGACGAACTGCTCATCCTGCCCGCCGCGAGCTTCGTCCTCGCCGACACCGACGAAGAGGCCGGGGAACTGGCCAAGGAGGTGCGCCGCCAGCAGGTCAGCGGGGCCACCGCCCTCAAGCACCTGGAGTTCGTCTGGAACCGGGACCTGTCCTCCTACGATCCCGAGGGCCCGCTGCCCGACATCGACCCGGACGTCAGCGCGGACCACATCTCCAAGGGCCGCGCGCAGGTGCGCATGTACCGTGACCCGCTGGCCACCGCCCGCGAGTGGCGCGAGCTGGCCGCGGCCAACAACTGGTCGATCCGCGACCTGGTCATCGAGACGGGCAACCGCCAGAACTTCATCGGCTCCCCGGCGACCGTGGCCAAGACCATCAACGAGTACGTCCAGGCGAACGCGAGTGACGGCTTCATCCTCGTCCCGCACATCACCCCCACCGGCCTCGACGACTTCGCCGACAAGGTCGTACCGATCCTGCAGGAACAGGGCGTCTTCCGCACCGACTACGAGGGCCCGACCCTCCGCCACCACCTCGGCCTCACCCACCCGGACGATCTGCGGGGCGAGGAGCGGGTGGCGTCGTGAAATTCCTCGCCATCACACTGATCGTGCACCGTCCGGATCCCATCACCGGGGTACAGAAGTCGACCCACGACCGCTTCCGCGAGGTCCTCGACAACGCGCTGCTCGCCGAGGAGCTGGGCTTCGACGGCTTCGGCGTGGGGGAGCGCCACGAGCGGCCGTTCATTTCCTCCTCGCCGACCGTCGTACTCAGCCATGTGGCCGCCCTTACGAAGCGGATCCGCCTGTTCACGGCCGTCACGACGCTCAGCCTGCTGGACCCGGTCCGGGCATACGAGGACTACGCCACCCTCGACCACCTGTCCAACGGGCGCCTCGACCTGATCATCGGCAAGGGCAACGGCGCCGCCCAGCGCGACCTGTTCCACGTCACGCCCGAGGACCAGTGGGACCGCAACGCCGAGAGCTACGAGGTCTTCCGGAAGATCTGGCGCCAGGACAAGGTCACCGCCGACACCCGCTTCCGCCCGCCGCTGACGGACGCCGAGGTGTGGCCGCGGCCGTATCAGCGACCGGTCCGGGTCTGGCACGGCAGCGCGACCAGCAAGGAGTCGGTCGACCTGGCCGCCCGCTACGGCGACCCGCTCTTCTCGGCGAACGTCACCCACCCCATAAAGCCATACGCCGAGCTGATCCGCCACTACCGCGAGCGCTGGGAGCACTACGGCCACGACCCGGCGCAGATCACCGTCGGCGCGGGCACGGCGGGCATCCACGTCGCACCCACCTCCCAGCAGGCCCTCGCCGCATACCGGCCGGTCTTCGAGTCCAACCTGGCCTTCTTCAAGCAGGCGGGCCTGCCGGTCGTCTTCGAGACCCTGGAGGACTTCGTCGAACGCAGCTCCGCTCTGATCGGCAGCCCGCAACAGGTCATCGACAAGGTGCACCGCTACCACGAACAGTTCGGCCACACCGTGCTCCACCTGCACGCCGACGCGAGCGGGCTGACGGAGTCCCAGCACCGCGCCTCCCTCGAGCTGTTCCAGTCCAAGGTCGCCCCCGTGCTGCGCCGCGAGATCCCGGACCCGCCGTTCGTATGGGGACCCGTGCATCCGGCCCCACCGCTCACCCAGGAGTCCGTCCATGTCTGATATTGCCCTCGGCGTTCTCGACCTGGTCCCGATCCCCTCCGGCTCGACGGCAGCCGATGCCCTGCGCAACTCCATCGACCTCGCACAGCAGACCGAGCGCTTCGGATATGCCCGCTACTGGTTCGCCGAGCACCACCTCAATCCGGGCGTGGCCGGCACGTCCCCCGCAGTCGTCCTGGCCCTGACCGCATCCGCCACCTCCACCATCCGGCTCGGCTCCGGGGCCGTGCAGCTCGGGCACCGCACGGCGCTGTCCACCGTGGAGGAGTTCGGCCTGCTCGACGCACTGCACCCGGGCCGCTTCGACCTGGGCCTGGGCCGCTCGGGCGGCCGCCCGCCGGGACAGCCGGCCGCACCGTTGCCGACGGCGACCCCGGTTCTCGACGGCCGCACCCCGAACGGCCTGTTGATCCCGCCCCGCTTCTCCTTCGAGCATCTGCTCGGGTCACCCCGCATCGCGCTGCAGCGCAGGCTGCTTCTACTGCCGGGCGCCGAGTCACAGGACTACGCGGAGCAGATCGACGACATCCTCGCCCTGCTCGCCGGCACCTACCGTTCCCCGGAGGGCGCCGAGGCGCACGTCGTGCCGGGGGAGGGCGCCGATGTGGAGGTGTGGATCCTGGGCAGCAGCGGTGGTCAAAGCGCCGCTGTCGCCGGCCGCAACGGTCTGCGGTTCGCGGCGAACTACCACGTCAGCCCGGCCACGGTCCTGGAGGCGGTGGACGGTTACCGGTCCTTCTTCCAGCCTTCCGAGTTCCTCGACAAGCCGTACGTCAGCGTCTCGGCGGACGTCGTCGTCGCCGAGAACGACGCCACCGCCCGCGACCTCGCCGCCGGCTACGGCCTGTGGGTACGCAGCATCCGCACCGCCGAGGGCGCCATCGAGTACCCGACGCCTGAGGAAGCGCGGACCCACACCTGGACCGACGAGGACCGGGCCCTCGTCCAGGACCGCCTCGACACCCAGTTCGTCGGCTCACCGGGTCGGGTGGCCGACCAGCTGGAACAACTCCAGGAGGCCACGGGCGCGGACGAGCTGCTCATCACGACGATCACCCACGACCACGCGGACCGGGTCCGTTCCTACGAACTGCTCGCGGAGGATTGGCGCCGACGGGGACACTCCTTCCAGCCGAGCTGATGCTCGGGAGTATCCCACCGACCGGCTGCACGCGACGCTTCGGCGCGGCCCGCCTCGTCACCGCGCCGACAGCGGAAGACCTTATTTGCACGCATTTCCTCGGCTCCGCCGGGCAGCCATGCGGGCGCTCCGCGCCCTGCACAGAACAGACACGGCGACGCTCCGCGTCGCAACCACATGAGGCGATTCCTCCCCGGCGTGACCACCGGGGCATCCTCGCCAGAAGCGGGTGAAGACAACCATGCTGAGACGACCTCGTGTCCGTCCTTCGCCGAGGCTCTCCGCTCGCGGCCCAGCGCCTCGACTTCGATCCCGACATCGAGGTGCTTGAACCGCTGGACGCACGCGACGACTTGGCCGAGCCGGGCGCTCGCACAGCCGCCCGGTACCGGTCAGCCCGATGCCAGGCCGCGGAGGAGCAGAGTCAGCGACTGTCGCGGGCTCTGTCTCGCGGTGTCGACGACGACGCGCTCGCGTTCCCACGGCTCGTACTCCCGGTCGACGACCTGCGGCCAGTCCGGCAACGGCAGGTCCGGAATGTCGACGGACCGTGAGGTCACGCGGAGCCGGTGCTCGGCCTGGTCGGAGCAGACCACCTCCACCTCGAGGACAGACACACCCGCCCCGACGGCCGTGGCCCGCCAGGCGTCACGCGTCACGCGCAGCGGGTTGACCGACTCCGCGATCACGGTCAGCCCCTGCCGCAGATGTTCCTCGGCCAGGGCGTATCCGACGACGTAACCGGCCGGTCCGACGGGGTGCTGTGCCAGCCCGGAACGGACGATCGCCTGCTCGATGGTGTCGACCCGCAGATGCACCGCACCGATCCGGGCCGCCAGGAGACGGGCGAGGGTGGTCTTGCCGGTGCCGGGCAGGCCGCCCATGACGATGAGCACAGGATCACCCCTCCGTCAGACGTCGCGAAGAAGCGCCGTACCCCTGGGCGTTGCGCACGAAGAGCTCGTGCAGGTCGCGGACCGCCCGCGGAACGGAGCCGGAATGGCGGCGCTGCAGTACCAGCAGTACGTCGGTCGCATCCCCCGCGAGCGGCCGC
The DNA here is from genome assembly GCF_055639175.1 of Streptomyces sp. NPDC107546. Classification (NCBI taxonomy): domain Bacteria; kingdom Bacillati; phylum Actinomycetota; class Actinomycetes; order Kitasatosporales; family Streptomycetaceae; genus Streptomyces; species Streptomyces sp. NPDC107546. The sequence continues at coordinate 64,659 of NZ_JBVKBA010000032.1, forward strand.
ACAGTGATCGCGCCCCGTCGTTCCAGCGGGTCGCCGACGACGCTGAAGTCGGGCAGCACCGTGGCCCCCAGCCCCTCGGCCACCATCAGTTTGCCCATCTCCGCGCCGTCGGTGGAGTACGAGAAGGACGGAGTCCGGCCGCGCAGCAGCCGGTGCACGAAACGGTGCATCACATAGCCGGACCGCATCACGACCAGCGGCTCGGCCAGAAGACTGTCCGCGTCCACCGCATCCAGGGCCGCCAGCGGACTGTCCGGACGCACGCACACCACCGGCCGGCCGCAGAGCAACTCCGTCGTCTCGAAGCCGGGTGGCATGTCGTCGCCCCGGAGGTAGTTCACCAGCCCCAGGTCGAAGGCGCCCTCCAACAGCCCGCGGTGGATGTCGGCCTGCTGCGCGCCGACCAACTCCACCTGGGTGACGGGGTGCGAGGCCCGGAACTCGCGCACGGTCGGGATGACCAGCGGCACGGTGGCCGTGTTCACCGTCCCGAGCCGGACCATGCGGCTGATGCGGTGCTGGTCGCCGGCCGCGCCGCGCAGCCGGTCGACCGCGTCCAGCACGCTCATGATGTGCGGCAGCAGCTCGCGTCCGTCGTCGCTGATCTTCGCCCCGGACCGCTTGCGCTCCAGCAGGTCCACGCCGAGCTCGCGCTCCAGATTGCGTACGGTCTCGCTGAGCGCCGGCTGGGACAGGTGCAGTTCCTCGGCGGCGCGCCGCAGCGAACCGAGCCGTGTGACGGCAGCGATGTATTCGAGCTGTTCGATACGCACGAACAGGAGACTGCGCCCTCTCGGGACCGGGTTCAAGGGAATCCCTGTCACAACCTCGTGAATACCGACTCTCACCATGTGGAATCACATCCGGGCATTCTTGACCGGCCGGACTCCCTCCTGGTTCGATCGATGGCATGAAGCGACAGGACCTCACGCGGCGACGCCACGTCGACCTTGCGCGTGTCTCCAGCGCCTTCTGTCGCTGTCGAGCCTGAGCGCACCTGAGGGAAACCCTCCCACCCGCTCCCTCCGTGACTTCCTTCCGTGAATTCCGGTCCCGGCTTGTTTCCGTCGTGACGACGGATTTCCCGGATGCGCCGCTCCAGCGTGCCTGAATTCCACGGAGCTCATTCGTCCTGCCCGCGCAGCATTCTCCTGCCAGGAGTTCCCGTGTCCGCATCCTCCGCACACCCCGGATCCGACCCCGTCCGCTTCGCCTACTGGGTCCCGAACGTCAGTGGCGGCCTCGTCACCAGCACCGTCGAGCAGCGCACCGACTGGGGCTACGACTACAACCGCGAACTCGCCGTCCTCGCCGAGAACAACGGCTTCGACTACGCGCTCAGCCAGGTCCGCTACATGGCCAGCTACGGTGCCGAGTACCAGCACGAGTCGACCAGTTTCAGCCTGGCCCTGCTGCTCGCCACCCAGCGACTCAAGGTCATCGCCGCCGTGCATCCCGGCCTGTGGCACCCGGGCGTCCTCGCCAAGCTCGGCGCCACCGCCGACCACTTGTCGCACGGCCGCTTCGCCGTCAACGTGGTCAGTGGCTGGTTCAAGGGCGAGTTCACCGCGCTCGGCGAGCCCTGGCTGGAGCACGACGAACGCTACCGGCGCTCCGAGGAGTTCATCCGCGCTCTGCGGAAGATCTGGACCGAGGACCACGCCGAACTCGCCGGTGACTTCTACCGGTTGCGCGACTTCTCCCTCAAGCCCAAGCCGCTGAACACCCCCGAGCGCCCGCACCCGGAGATCTTCCAGGGCGGCAACTCCACCGCCGCCCGCGCCATGGCCGGCCGCGTCTCCGACTGGTACTTCTCCAACGGCAAGGACTTCGACGGCGTCACCGAGCAGATCCAGGACGTCCGTGCCTCCGCCGCCCAAGCGGGCCGTACCCCGCCGAAGTTCGGCCTCAACGGCTTCCTTATCGCCCGCGACACCGAGGCCGAGGCCCGTGAGACTCTCCGCGAGATCGTCGCCAAGGCCGACACCCAGGCCGTGCACGGCTTCCGCGACGCAGTCCAGCAGGCCGGTCTGTCCACCGGCGACGGCAAGGGCATGTGGCAGGACTCCACCTTCGAGGACCTCGTCCAGTACAACGACGGCTTCCGCACGGGCCTGATCGGCACCCCTGAGCAGATCGCCGAGCGGATCGTCGCCTACAAGCGGCTAGGCGTCGACCTCTTCCTCCTCGGCTTCCTGCACTACCTGGAGGAGGTCGAGTACTTCGGCAAGCGGGTGCTGCCCCTGGTACGCGAACTGGAGGCACTGGAAGCCGAGTCCGAGCCCGCCGCCGCACACGCCTGACCGCGGCCCGCACACGAAACGACGAACCGAAAGGTCCTCCCATGGCCACCGTCCTGTCCGTCTCCGGAAGCCCCTCCGCCACCTCCCGCACCGCTCGGCTGCTGCGCCACCTGGACGAGCGGCTCGTCGCGCAGGGGCACGAGGTGATCGCGCTGGACGTTCGTACCCTGCCTGCCGAGGCGCTGCTCGGGGCCGACTTCGGTCACCCGGCGATCGTCCGGGCCACCGCCCTGTTCGAGCAGGCGGACGGGGTGGTGATCGGTACCCCCGTCTACAAGGCCGCTTACTCCGGGCTGCTGAAGTCCCTGCTCGACCTGCTGCCGCAGTACGCCCTGGCGGGCAAGACGGTCCTCCCGCTGGCCACCGGCGGCAGCACCGCCCACGTCCTGGCCATCGACTACGCCCTGCGTCCGGTCCTGTCCTCCATGGGTCCTGCGCACATCACGCCGGGCTGGTTCACCCTCGACAAGGACATCACGGTGGGCGAGGACGGCACGCTGACCGTCGCGCCGGGATCGGCCGAGGCGCTGGCGCAGGTCACGGACCAGTTCTCGGCCGTGCTGGGCGGCCGGACGACGCTGCTGGCGGCCGCCGGATGAGCGCCGCGCACGTCATCGCGGACGACGCCGAGGCCCTTGCCGTGGCCGCGGAGCTGGCCGCGGACTTCCGCAAGGGGGCCACCGAGCGGGACGCGCGGCGCAGGCTCCCGCACGCGGAGCTGGAGCGGCTGTCCGCCTCCGGGCTGCTCGCCGTCACCGTGCCCGCCCGGTTCGGCGGCGCGGACGTCCGTGCGGACACGCTCGCCGAGATCTTCCGACTGCTGGCCGCCGCCGACGCCAGCCTGGCCCAGATCCCGCAGAGCCACTTCGTGTACGTGGGCGTGCTGCGCCGGCAGGGGACCGACGAGCAGCAGGAGTTCTTCTTCGGCGAGGTCCTGGCGGGCAGGCGGTTCGGCAACGCACAGTCCGAGGCGGGCACCCAACACGTCCAGGACATCCGCACCCGCCTCGCCCGGCTCCCGGACGGGTCGTACGTCCTCGACGGCGTCAAGCACTACTCCACGGGCGCGCTGTTCGCCCACTGGATCCCCGTCCTCGCCCGCACCGAGGACGACACCCTGCAGGTGGCGTACGTACCGCGCGACGCGCCCGGCCTCACGGTCGTGGACGACTGGGACGGCATGGGACAGCGCACCACCGCCAGCGGAACCGTCCGCCTGGAGTCGGTGCCCGTGCCCGCCGACCGCGTCGTGCCGCACCACCTCACGTTCCAAGGCCCGCAACTCCACGGCGCGGTGGCTCAGCTGCTGCACGCGGCCATCGATGCCGGGATCGCCTCCGGGGCGCTGGCCGAGGCGGTGGAGTTCGTCCGTACGAAGAGCCGCCCCTGGTTCGAGAGCGCCGCCGAAGGGCACGCGACCGCCGCGGAGGATCCGCTGCTGATCCAGCGGTTCGGCGAACTGGCGATCAGAGAACGGGCCGCCCAAGCGTTGCTCCGCGAGGCCGCCCGCGCGGTAGACGACGCCCGCGCCGATTTGACTGACGACTCGGCCGCCGAGGCCTCGATCGCGGTGGCCACCGCGAAAGTGACGGCGGCCGAGGCCGCCGTGGAGGTCGCCAGCGCCCTGTTCGAGGTCTCCGGCACCCGCTCGGCGCTCGACTCCCTGGGCCTGCACCGCCATTGGCGCGACGCGCGCACCCACACCCTGCACGACCCGGCCCGCTGGAAGGTCCAGCACATCGGCCGCTACGTGCTGGGCGGCACCAGGCCGCCCCGCCACGGCCTCCTCTGACGAACGCTGACGAACACCGATCGGAGCCCCCACGTGTCCCTCACCTTCCACTGGTTCCTGCCCACCAACGGCGACAGCCGCCACGTCGTCGGCGGCGGCCACGGCACCCCCGCCACGGAGTCCGGGCGCGACCGGCCGCCGACGGTCGCCTACCTGAGCCAGATCGCCCGCGCCGCCGAAGACCTGGGTTTCGTCGGCGCGCTCACCCCGACCGGCGCCTGGTGCGAGGACGCGTGGCTGACCACCGCCATGGTCAGCCAGCACACCGAACGCCTGAAGTTCCTCGTCGCCTTCCGCCCCGGCTTCGTCTCGCCGACGCTCGCGGCCCAGATGGCCTCCACCTTCCAGCGGCAGACCGGCGGACGGCTCCTGCTCAACGTCGTAACCGGCGGCGAGAGCCACGAGCAGCGGGCCTACGGCGACTTCCTCGACAAGGACGCCCGCTACCGCCGTACCGGAGAATTCCTGGAAATCGTCCGGGGGCTGTGGCAGGGCAAGACCGTCGATCTGCACGGCGAGCACCTCCAGGTCGAGGACGCCAGGCTCGCCCGGCTGCCCGACCCCGTTCCCGAGGTGTACTTCGGGGGCTCCTCGCCCATCGCGGGAGAGGTCGCCGCCAGGCATGTCGACGTCTACCTCACCTGGGGCGAGCCGCCGGCCCAGGTCGCCGAGAAGATCGCCTGGATCAGAAAGCTCGCCGCGCAGGAGGGTCGCAGCGTCCGCTTCGGCATCCGGCTGCACGTCATCACCCGCGATACCTCCGAGCAGGCCTGGGCCGAGGCGGAGCGGCTGCTGGCGGGCTTCGACGCGGAGACCGTGCGGCGGGTCCAGGCCGGGCTTGCCCGCAGTGAGTCGGAGGGCCAGCAGCGGATGCTGGCCCTGCACGGGGGCGGGAGCGGGGACGGGCTGGAGATCCATCCCAACCTGTGGGCGGGCATCGGCCTGGTGCGCGGCGGCGCGGGCACGGCTCTGGTCGGCAGCCACGAGGAGGTCGCCGAGCGGATCAAGGAGTACGCGGCCCTGGGCATCGAGGAGTTCATCTTCTCCGGGTATCCGCATCTGGAGGAGGCGTACTGGTTCGGCGAGGGCGTGCTGCCGAAGCTTCAGGCGCAGGGTCTGTGGCGGCACCCGTACGGGCAGCAGGTGGCCCCCGCCGCCCAGGTCCCCTTCGCCGGTGCCGGGACCGCGTGATGACCTAGGCGCTGTTTCTCGGATCTCCCTCCGCGAGTGAGGTGTTGGGGGCAGGCTGACTGCATGGGACGCGGAGACCTGACGAACGCAGAGTGGGA
>NZ_JBVKBA010000033.1:0-69611 GCF_055639175.1 Streptomyces sp. NPDC107546
AGCCGAACCAGAGCAACACCCACAAGGTGACCGGCACCCTCGCCTCCACCGGTTCCTCCTCCGCGCTGCCGACCATCGCGCTCGTCGGCGGTGTCGCCGTCGTCGCCGGTGGTGGCGTGGTCTTCGCGGTGCGGCGCCGCAAGGCCGGGGGCCACGCCGCCGCGTAACGGTCGCGGGCGTGGGCGGACCGTGTGAGCGGTTCGCCCCGCACCAAGGAGAAGGACCTGGGCTCGGAGGGAGGCTCAGGTCCACAACTCCGCTCCCCCACGTGCTCGCTCCCGGCGCCCCTCCCCCACGGTTCCTGATCCGAGCCGATGAGCTGCGACGGGTAGAGCGAGAGCAGCGCATTCCGTACACGCAGACGCGGCCCTACGTGGGGCTGGCCGACGGGAGGGTCGTGCACGCCGACCGCAGCGTGCCGTTGGCCTGACGGGCGGAAGTCGATGAGGGGCGGGCTGCCGGTGCTGGCAGCCCGCCCCTTTGTCCTGACCGGCAGGTGATCGGGGGCTACCGCTGGCGCGGGATGGTGACCTGGGCCTCCGCCAGGACGATGCCGGTCGCCGGGTCGCGGTGCACGGGGACATACAGGCCCCAGTCGGCGTCACCGACCGTGAGCCAGCCTCCGGCCCACGGGGCGTCGGTGGTCGTGAGTACGCGACCGGCGAGCCGGCCACCCAGGAGTCGGACGATCACAGCGGTACCTCCATCCGGCGGGACTCTCCCGCCTCACTCCTCACGGGCCTGGGGGAAATTGAGCTTCGGGCGTGCTGGGCTGGTGGGTGATCAGCGGGTGGTGTCGCGAACGAGGACGAGTTCGGTGCTCGTCCGGCGATGGGTGGCCCGCTGCGCGGATCGGTCGGAGACGAGTGAGGCGATCGCGAGATGGGTCTCGGCGTGGGTGTCGCGGCGTCCGTGTGGCCGTCTCCATGTCCGCCAAGGCCGTAAACCGGTGGACAGCTCTCCGGCTCTGGGTGAGCATCACCGCGATGAACAACGAACCTCTCTCCGCCCCCAAACGCGTCCGTTTCGTCGAGCTCAGCGCAAAGGCACTGCGGGCGCTTGCCGACGGTGACCTCGCTGGCGGCAGCGCCGAGGCCGGGGTCGCCCTTGACGAACACTTCGTCGGTGAGCGAGCCCGCTTGATCTTTGGCTACCGCGCCGACCAGCTCGCCAAGGACCCCTCTGCCGCGCCCTGGATCACGCGTGCCGCGGTGTCCAATCCGGACGGGGTCGTCGTTGGCGACGCCGGGTTCCACGGGCCGCCGGATGAGGCCGGCATGGTCGAGGTTGGCTATACCGTCGTGCCCGGGTACCGCCGTCAGGGCTATGCCCGCGCCATGCTGAGGGCGTTGCTCGTCAGGGCCGCGGCCGACCCCGACGTCAGGACCGTGCGCGCCAGGATCGGATCCGACAACACCGCCTCCCTGGCGTGCATTGAGGGCTTCGGCTTCACGCGCATCGGCGAGCAGGGGGACGAGCGCGTCGGACTCACGATCATCTTCGAGGTCCCGGCAGACGCCATTCAGGCCGGGTAGCTTTACGGTCTCGGCGGACATGGTGATCGTCCCGGTCGGGCCGTGACATGAGAAGGGCCGCACGGGTTGGGTGAGTTGTGAAGCTGACCTGGGCCCGTACGGTCTGTTCCCATCCTGCCCTGTCCGGCGTCTCACGCGCACATTCCGGCGAGTTGTTCGCCGAACTCGCCACGGCATGGGAGGCTGCGCGGCAGTCCGCGCTCCGCGAGGCCCGGGGCGGGGAGCGTCGGAGGGCGGAGGGTGCCGGCAGAAAGCCCAAGCTGGTCTTCCTCGATCGGCTGCTGGTCACCCTGGTCCATCTGCGCCATCAGTTGCCGCACGTGTTGCTCGCCGAACTCTTCGAGGTGGATCGCTCCACCGTCTCCGTGGCCATCCGCCAGGTACGCCCGCTGCTGGCAGCCCGTGGTTTCGCCGTGCCCGACCGGCCCGATCTGCGGCTGAAGACGATGGAGGACGTCTTCGCCTATGCCGAGGCGGAGGGCGTTGAGCGGCGGCTCGACGGGGCCGAGACCCAGGTCCGCCGCCCGCAGGCCGACCGTCCTGGGCGCCGGGCGTTCGTCTCCGGCAAACGCAAGCAGAACACCATCAAGACCACCCCGTTCAGCGACGGCCAGGGCCGCCTGCTGCTGTCCGGCTTGGTCCGCCCGGGCCGGATGCACGATCAGACCGCCGTGCGGACCGAGGGCATTGCCGAGCAGTTCCGCACCCGTCCCGGCGTGAAGGCGAAGGTCGATTCCGGGTACCTCGGGCTGGCCAAAGAGTTCCCGGCCAGGTCAGCGCCCCACCGAAGAAGCCCAAGGACGAGGCGTGCGACGGTGACAAGCCTGCCTGGCGCGAGACACGGCGACGGCAGTCCTCGGCGAGGATCTGTGTGGAGCACACCAACGCCGAACTCCGCCAATGGGTACCCCTGCGCCGTTTCACCGGACGCCGCGATACCTACGCCGAGACCCATCTCGCGGTCGCCTCACTCGTCTCCGACCGATCCGCGCAGCGGGCCACCCGCCGCCGGACGAGCACCGAACTCGTCCTCGTCCGCGACACCGTCCGCTGATCACCCACCAGCCGAACCGCCAGGCCAGCACGCCCGATTGATGTTGATCACGTCATGACTCAAGGACCAGCGCCTCGCCCACTGTCCGACGAGGCCCTCTCCAATTTGCTCGACAAGCAGCAGTTCGGCACGCTCGCCACTGTCAAGCGAAGTGGCCATCCGCACCTGACCACCATGCTGTACAGCTGGGACTCCGAGGCCCGCATCGTGCGGTTCTCAACGACGGTCGACCGCATCAAGGTCGGGCACCTGCGAGGCGATCCGCGTGCCTCACTGCATGTGCAGGGCGGCGACGTGTGGTCGTTCGCCGTCGCCGAAGGCGAGGCCGAGGTCTCGGAGATCACGAGGGTTCCTGGCGATGCGGTTGGTCGGGAACTGCTCGGAATGATCCCGCAGGCTGTGAAACCGGAGAATGAAGACGCGTTTTCTGGAGCAGTTGGTTGCCGAGCGCCGCGTGGTCATCCGGTTGAAGGTGGACCGGATGTACGGAACAGCGCTCGACATCAACGGCTAGGACGAATCGGGTCGGTGCTGGTCATAGCCACTCGTTGATGGTTGCGACCAGCACGGTCGCGTGATAGCGGACGGCGAGTTTGATGCCCCTATGGCTTCCCGACGGGTCTTGCCCTCACTGACGCGCCGCTCCACGTAGTTGCGGGTGCAGGTGTCCCAGCGCAGGCGAGCCAGGACGATGGTGTAGAGAGCAGAGTTGGCTTGGCGATCGCCACCGCGATTGAGCCTTCGGCACTGGGTCTTGCCTGAGGACGCCTCGACCGGGCTGACGCCGCAGAGCGCGGCGAAGGATGCCTCACTGCCCATCCGGTCCGGATTGTCGCCGGCTGCTATCAGCAGCGCGGCCGCGGTGTCCGGGCCGATACGCCGTAGCGGCCCAGGAGCTTTGGTGCGCGGGCAGTGATCGCGGCGGTGATCCTTGCGGTGAGGTCGTTGATCTCTTCGGTGAGGTGCTGGATCCGTCTGGCCAGCAGCCGAAGGGTGTGGCGGGCGGCGGCTGCCGGGCCGTGCCGTCTGCCGATTCCAGTTCGGAGCACTTGCGAATGAGCTTCGGGTTACTCAGGCCGGTCAGCGCCTCGCACAGAGCGGGATCGGCGGCGACCAGAACGGCCTTGAGCTGGTTGATCGCCTGTGAACGGGACTTGATCGCTGAAGTCTTGGCCATCTTGAACATGCGGATGGTTTCCACCGGACCGTCGGAGGTCTTGGCAGTGGCGGTGGCCCGGCCGGAAAGCACAGCCTGGGCAGCGGCCGCGGCGTCGATCGCGTCCGTCTTCCCGCGCCTCCGTCGAGTGGCCTTGTCAGGCTGGTTGACCTCGGTGACCGTGATGCCTTCGCTGTGCAGATAGCGTGTCAACGCCGCACCGTAGGAGCCGGTGCACTCCACCCCGGCCCGCTGCAAGCGGCCGAAGGTGCCTGCCCAGGCCAGCAGTTGACGGTAGCCCTCCTGAGTGGTGCGAAAGCTCCGGGTGTCCAGCAGAGTCCCGGTCGTGGTGATCACAGCGGCCACTTGAACATCCTTGTGGGTGTCCACACCGAGCACGATGTCCTCGGGCAGCTGGGATACGTGGTGACGGGGGTGGGCGGTCTGAGTCATGCTGGGCACGGCTGCCTGTCTCCTGAACGCATCGGGAATACCAGTGGCCGACGCCGGGCCAGGTGAGGCGATCAGGACTGTGACGGTGCCTGTCGCGAAGGCCCCTATCGGGACACGCCCACCGGTCCGGCGATACCTCGTGGCGACGGCGCGATGACGTTTCATCGGTTGATCCCGTATTCGACGGCGTGCCGCTGCTCGTAGTCGGCCTTGTCGAACTTCGGCGGGCGGCCACCGCGGGAACCGAGCCTCTGGCGATTGCGAATCTGGTCGGCCTTCTCCGGGATGGTGCACCGCACGCCGCGCCTGCGCAGGTAGGCGCGGTTCGCGCGCGAGCCGTAGGCCCGGTCCGCACGGACCTTGTCCGGCCGGGAGTGTGGTCGGCCCGGCCCGACCCGATTCGGGGCACGCGGATGGCGTCCAGGACCGGCTTGAACTGGGGGCTGTCGTACCGCTGGTCGGCGGTGACGAGTAGGGACAACGGTTTCTGTCCCCGCTTGGCCGCCAGGTGCAGCTTGGTGGTCAGCCCGCCGCGTGAGCGTCCGAGGCCGTCGTCGCTCCTGGCGCCGTGGTGCCGAAAGTCGCCGAAGGTCTCCGAGGTCCTACCGCTGCGCTACCTGCACGGGCTCTCCTCGGGGGACTTCGTGCCCGCGCTGGAGCAGTTTCTCGGCTCGGCGGCCGGACTGTCGCCGGCGACAGTGACCCGGCTGACGAAGCAGTGGCATGACGACCACGCTGCCTTCCGCGACCTGTCGGACCGGGACTTCGTCTACGTGTGGGCCGACGGTGTGCACCCCAAGGTCCGGTTCGGCCAGGCGCACTCATGCGTGCTCGTCCTGTTCGGGGTGCGATTGGACGGCACCAAGGAACTGATCGCGCTGGCGGAGGGACTGCGCGAGTCGACCGAGTCGTGGGCGGACCTGCTGCGCGGCTGCCGCCGCAGGGGGGCGTTGCGCATACGGGCGGGGTGTCCGGCAGTGGTGTGGGGTTGTGGCGGCCTGCGCTGCGGGGGTTCTTGGTCTCCGCGCCGTGGGCGAAGTCGCCGGCGTTGTCGGCGTCGCGGTGCGGCCCGTGCTGCTTGTCCAGGTGGGGCAGGACGCGGCGCAGGTTTTGTAGGTGAGTTTGGAGGCCAGACGGCGTTGACGAGGATCAGGTGGTGGCCAGCAGGAGGTTCTCTCCGCTTGACGGGCGAAGGCCGTCGGTTCGGCCGGTGAAGTAGCGCTCGGCGAGCAAACTCCCCGGAATGTGCCGGGCCTCTTTGAGGCCGGCTTCGCGTGCCAGTGCCAGCATCTCTTGCGGGGTGTAGAAGCTGATGAACGGCGTTCCAGATGCTCGCGCGCCTTCCTCGCTCACCCGAAGGCCGCGGCGGTCAGCTTCGTCGACAAGTTCGGTCGGTAGCAGGAAGGTCATGGCGAGCGTTGTGCCGGGTGCAAGCTCGGCAATCTGGCGCAGGGTGGCAGCGGTGGCGTCCTTGGTGAGGTACATGGTGACGCCGGTGGAGACGATGACCGCTGGTCGGCCGGGATCGAAGCCGGCAGTGGACAACTGCTCGGGCCAGGACGCGCCAGCCTCGAAGTCGACCGGCACCAGGTGCAGCCACTCGGGGATGCCGTAACCGAGTTCGACCAGGCGGTGGCGCTTCCAGGCCTGGGTGTCAGGCTGGTCGACCTCGAAGATTTGAAGGCGGGAGGCGAGCTCCTTCTTGCGCTGGGCGAAGGTGTCCAGACCGGCTCCCAGGATGACGTACTGGGTCACGCCCCGGTCGGCCTGCTCAGCGATCAGGTCCTCGACGAAACGAGCGCGGGCAACGATGGTTGCCCGGAACCGGCTGGTGGCCTGCGGATCCATGTCCGGGCGGTTGCGCCAGCCATCACCGGGAGCCGCCAGTTGCAGGCCGATCTCGTCCTCGACCACATGCGGGGGCGGATCAACCTGGAGGTGCATCGCCCGCCAGAGTGCGGTCCGCACTGCGGTGTTGTCCGGTGCCTTTACCTGCTCGTGGGCCATGGTGTTCCCCCTCCGTCACGGTCAATTCTTGGCGGGAGCCTGGAGGCTCCACAGGCGCCCGTCGGGGTCGCGGACGGTCATCTCCCTGGTCCCGTAATGGGTGTCCTCGAACGGCGTGACCACCTCGACGACAGGATCGAGACGGCACGCGTCCGCGTCCGGCACCTTCAGCACGATCCGGGACTGGAGTTCTTGGTCCTCGGGAACCTCGGCGATGAACACGTAGGGACCGTCGCCGTTGCGGAGCTGACCGGAGTTGTGGTCCGTCGCGAACTCAAGCTCGTATCCCAGCTTCTGGAAGAACTTCGCCGCCCTGCCCCAGTTGTGCGTCGTCAGGAAGACGGCCTCGATTCCTTCGGTCGTCATGTCAGGTCTCCTTCTTGGGTGAGTGCTGTTTGTTCCCGTGGGCGTCGTCGAGGTAAGCGCGCAGCGCGTCAGCGACGAGCGCCGACAACGACATGCCCGACTCGATGGCGCGGTACTTGACCTGCTTGATCAGTCCGATCGGCAGGTACACGTTGAATTGCTTGACTTCCTCATCACTCACGAGCGGATGCTAGCATCCTAGCAAGCTAGATCGTGGTGGGTCGAGCCGGGCGGGGAGTTCTGGGGTTGGGCCGGGCGCACCCTGGGTGCCCCGGCCCGCACCACCGACGGACAACCGGTGTGGCTGCGGCTGGTGTCCGCACCGAAAGACAATGCGTTGGGGAAGCTGTGGGACGGCGCCCTTGACGCCCAGCAGGCCTTCGGCGAACTGGACGGGCACCGTCCCGCGCTCTTGGCCGTCCACGACGCCGTAGACGACGGCACCGCCTACCGGGCGGAGCTGTCGGTGCGCGTCGACCAGCCGGTCCTGTCCGACGATCCGACCTCCACCACGACATCCAGCTGCCGGACTCCTGGTGGCAGGAGCTCGCCGGGACGCTGGAGAAAGCGTCGGCCGTGAACACTGACCGCGTCGCCGTACGACAGCAGTACATGGACCGGGCGATCCCCCAGTTCGTCGGCATCCCGGCACCCTCTGTCACCTGCTGGACTACCGCCCACTCCGACGTGCACTGGGCGAACCTCACCGCAGTAGCTTTGGAACCTAGGCCGGTTGGGTGCGAGGGTGCCGGGGAGGCCCGGGGAACGGGTGTGTCAGGGCTGTGGTGAACGGCTGCGGCTAGACGCACGGCCCCCTGCCGTCTACTGCTCGGCGGCGTGTCGTGCCAGGCAGTGACGCCGGTTCCACCGGTTGCGCAAGCGGGTGGCCGCGGAGTTGAGTGGTGCCGGCCAGGCTGAGTGCCCTGAGTGCAAGGCGACTTGGGTCGCCGGGGTGGACCGCCGTTCAAACGCGGTTTACTGCTCCCGGCGGTGCGGCACGAGGGCCTGGAGGGCCCGGGAGGCAACGTTCGGCGAACAGTCACAGTGACCGCATCGCGAACGCATCCGAACCACAAGATCGGTCAGATACTGGTCCGGTTCGTGCTCTTCGAGGCCCGCCCGGCCGGTCTGACCTTCGCACAGCTGGTCAGACCCAGTGAGCTGTCGCCGCGCCAGGCCCGTGCAGGCCTGGCCTGCCTGCGGGACATCATCGCCGAGCGCGGCTGGCCACCGCTGATCTGGGCCCGGGCCGACGTTGCAAGTTCTGCTCCGGCCCGGCCGAGCTCCAGGCATACGAAGTCGCGGTCATCCGGGAGAAACTCACTGAGCCTTTTCCAACCTGGTGCATGGCACGGCAGTTGCTCCTAGCGGAGTGACGAGGCCACTGGCGAATGGGTTTTCGACCAAGAGACTCGTCTGGGTATTACCGGCCCGCGTCGCCGAGCGGTTGTCCGGCAGAGGGGTCCATAAGGTCGGTGCGTCGAGCCCGCCACCACGGCACAAGCTGGACGAAGCCGAACGCCACCTCGGCAACGAAGAACAGCCACAGCCAGCGCGGGGCACCGTGTGCCAGCGCATACGCCTGCCACGCGGCGAAAAGCGTGCGCGCGATGCCGTCGAACAGTCCGTGCGCTGGCAGCGGGTTGATGATCCGGAGCAGCGCCCAGACGACCACCACTGAACCCATCAGATTCGCGTAAAGGATCTCTATCGGGTCGAGGGCAGGCAGGGCGCCCAGCCCGAGCGCGTCACCGATCTTCGACAGCGCGTCGTGCACCAGGGCGTAGGTCCACGGCGTGGCGAAACCGGCTGTGACCACGAGGTCGTACCAAGCACTTGTGCGTACGACGCGAAGATAAGCGGGGTGGGAAGGGGCGAAAAGACGGAACACGGCGAGGCTCCTGCTGGTCTCCTGCACGGACGCTACGACGGTAAACAGTGGAGTACTGTCCAAGGTCAAGTCCGCAGTTCAGGGAGAGCCGTGCGTATCGGGGAGCTGGCCGCGCAAGCGGGACTGACCAGGGACACCATCCGTTTCTACGAGAAGATCGGTCTCGTCACGGGGCGGCGTCTGGCCAACGGTTATCGCGACTTCCCGCCGGAGGCAGTGCCCTGGCTGCAGTACGTCCGCACCGCACAGACGCTCGGCTTCTCGCTGGCCGAGATCGCACAGACCGGCGAGGAACTGCGGAACGCGCCCGACACCGCCGAGGCGTTGTCCGCGCTGTTCAAGGAGAAGATCAAGGTTATCGATGCGCGTATGGCGCAGCTTGCCGCCCTGCGGGCCGAGCTCGACGCACGTGTTGGCACCGGATGCCCGCTGCGGGCGGCTGGCTGAGCCGGGTGAGCATCGACAAACAGGCCTCGACCTCTCTCAAGGCATTTTTCCAACCTGATCGCGCGCCGTGGGCGAGTTGGCCAGCTGTACAACGCGACGAAGCTGCTGGTAGTTGGGGTCACGACCAACATCACCCATGCTGGCCAGGAGCTTCGTTTGCTTGCCTACCCGTCGTCGATCGATCTGTCCAGCCGCGCCCTGCGCCACCAGAGCGAGCAGCTGCGGGCTCGGCGACACGAGATCGGGACGCGCTGGCGGCGGCTTCCCGTCGGCCGGCAGGCTCTGCTTGTGCTTGCCCACCTGCGGTGCGGGGACACCTACGCCCAACTCGCCGCCGGGTTCGGCGTCGATATCGCGACCGTGTATCGCTACATACACGAGGCCGTTGACGTCTTGGCCGCCATTGCCCCGCCCCGGGCCTCAGCGATGATCACAGCGCGCAGGAAGGCGTTCGCGATCCTGGACGGCACGCTCCTGCCGATCGACCGGATCGCTGTCGACCGGCCATTCTACTCGGGCAAGCACAAGAAGCACGGCATGAACGTGCAGGTCATCGCCGACCCGAAGGGCCGTCTCCTGTGGGCTTCACCGGCCCTTCCCGGTGCCGTCCATGACGTCCGGGCCGCTCGCGAGCACGGCATCATCGCCGCTCTCACCGAGGCCGGCATCACCTGCTGGGCAGACAAGGGCTACCAGGGCGCAGGCGGCGCGGTACGCGTCCCTTACGGCGGCCGATGGGACCGCCTGTCCACCGGCCAGCAGGCCGTCAACCGATCCCACGCGAAGATCCGGGCGCTGGTCGAACAGGCCGTCGCCACCCTCAAGTCCTGGCGGCTTCTCCGCAAGCTCCGCTGCACGAAGACCCGGATCACGAGCCTCGTCCAAGCCGTCCTCACCCTCCACCTGACCAGCTCAGGCTGAGGATGGAAAAGGCTCACTGGCTGCGTAGTCTTAAGCGAGAGCAAATGTCGGTGGGTTCCGGCATCGCCCGTCGTCCGGAGAGTGCGGGGATATCGGTGAGAAGTAAGAGCACTTGAAGCGGCGCGGCCTCCAAGTGATCGCGTGCGGGGTAGTACGGACCGTGGCAAGATGACGGCATGTTGACCCGAAAGGCCGATGCCGCGTAGGCGTCCGAAAGGGCTGCGCGCGGAGCGTTGGCAGCCCAGAAGAGGTGTCCCGGCCCGCCGGATCCGCAGTGTATCCGCGGTGACTCGCGTAGCGATCCGGAAGTTGGAAGAAGAGCGCCTGTGGGCTGGGGCTGTGGGCGCTGCCCTGGCCGAGTGCCGATCGTATTTGGGGCAGCCAGGGCGCGTTCTGCCGGATCCGGTGATCGGTTGCGAGTGCTGTGACCCTTTGGTGGCACGAGACTGCCTGGAGGACGTGCTCCTGTGGCTTCCCCGTGGTGCTCGGACAGACCTCGGCAGGCTCGTTGCCAAGTTGGACGCCGAGTTCGATCGCAGGGCCGTCTCCCTCAGCTCTCACCTCATGCTGGCAACACCGTTCAGTGCTTGCGGGTATTGGCGCCGGTGGTTCCTGGAGAACTGAGGGTCGGGTGGTCTCTCGCCCCTACCGCCATCCACTGTCTGGTTGAGGTTCATATCGGGCCCAGCACCTCTCCGGATGTGGCTGCCAGCTCGAGGGTTTCGAGCACAGTGAGCAGTTGCCGCTCCTCGTAGCGGAAATGGTTCTCCATGATCGCGGCGATGCCTTCGAGGTGGTAGTCAAGCTGCTCAGGCGGTGCGGCCCGGTCGACGGCGTCACGCAGGCTGCTGAGCAGGTAGGCGATCATCGAGTGATCCTGCTCAAGTGAGCGCAGCACTGGGCGTAGCTCCGGGTGCGCAGCTGCAATGGCCGGAAACAGGGTGTGATCTTCGCCCTGGTGGTGGCCGTCAAGAGCCGTGCAGAAGCCATGGCAATACAGCAGCAGTTCACGAGTGGCCGCCTCACCGGGGGTGCCGTCGGCAAGGGAAGCGCGGGTCACAGACAGCGCTTCTCGCAGTCGGCGGTGCACCCGACGGAGTTCTTGGCTCCAGGCGACGACCCTGGTCGTCTCGCGCTCAGTCACGCGAGAACGAAGGGTGCGACGAGTACATCGTCGGCCTCCTTCGATCCGGCGCCTCCATACCTGACACGGTCTGCCACCAGCACGCGACGCTTTCCACACACTACCGTGCCCGTTGTCCTTCGAAACCGCTATCGTCCCGCATGTCGAGCGTGACCGTTCTGACAAGCGCCATAGTGAGCTGGGGAGCAGCACCATGCCTGCTGCTCTGGCAGCTGCCACCTCGCCGGGCTCCTCCACCCGCCGGGTTCAGAAACAGGCACTTACGCATCTCCGGCAGCACCTTGTGCGCAATGCGGCCTCATGGTCATACGGCGACCACTGCCAGCCCGGCGTAGGGGAGTTGAGGTAGCCGAGGCCAAGGAGTTCGTAGTCGTCTGGCTCCCGCAGCTGTCCGGTTTCCCGTCTGGGCAACTCATCTGAGTCCGCTTAGATTCCTACCGTTTGCCAAGTGCGGCAAGCACCACAGAAGCGAATCAGGGGGGAATGATGGTTCGTCGAATCGCCCGACTGGCGGTTGCTGCGAGCGCGGCGGCGGGGCTGGGGCTCGGCTTCACCGGATCAGCGAACGCCAGCACCGTTTCGTGGTGGACATACAGCGGGAACCAGCCGAACTGGACCTGTAGTGGTACGCAAGCCTGGCCCGGCGGCGTCTACATCAACCCGTGCGTCGCGGTAACCGGTGACTACTTCCAGTCGGTCGTCGTGCTCACGGTCCACTCAACGCAGTGGGCCGACGCTACTTCCCAGGACATGCTGAACGACACCAGCATCGATCAGCGCGAGTGCGCGGGCACCCTGACCTACGGCAGTTACGTGTGCTTCGGGCCAACCAGGCAGGGCGCAAGTGGACAGAGAGTTTGGGGACTTTCGAACTGGAGGAGTCCCATTAACTCCTCGACGTTCTCACCCGTCGTCACGCTGCCCTGACGTCAAAGCCCGTGTAGTCAGCTTCGGGCGATCCTCTTCAACGCCCCGTCAAGGTGGCGCTCGACAGCGGCAGACGGGCGGTGTAGACAAGTTGGTCGGGGCCCTCGGCGTGAGGGTTGTTTTTCTTCACTCCAAACGCAACGGCCGCCGGGAGCCCGCCAGTTACGCCCCGTTCCGTGTGGCTACCGGCGTGCGACGAAGCGTCCGTGAGGACGTTTGTGCAGCCAGCCCCGGTCAGCCAGCTTCGTCAGCTTGCCGCGCAGCGGCTCCAGCTTGCACCCCGCAACCCCGTGTCCAAGCCCAGCACCTCGCCGATCTGCCGGGTCATGGCCGGACCCGGCGGCCTGCCGCACCGCGGCGAGGATGCGCTGGTACTCCGCCGGCAGCGCGGACTCGGTCACGCAGGCGCTCGGTTCGGGATCAATCGCACTGCCTGGCCCGCTACTACGGCGGCCCGGACGGCGACCGGTAGGGCGACTTGTCGGAAGGCCGTTGGGGCGGAACGGAGGACCCGGGGGCCATCACAGCCCGGGGTCTTCCGCCGTCAGCCGCCGTGTGGCGGACACGTGAGCTCAACGGTCGTGGTCTGTGACGGTCACGCTCGCGTCAGCGTTGTCGGGCGGTTGCCACGATCGCGCTACCGTGCCGGCATGAGCGAGCCTTTCGCCCACGGAAGCTGGACGCCGCCGCGAACATCTACGAGAAGGCCGGGCCGGCCTGCTCCGTGCACCGTGTCCATCAGGACCTCGAGCGCGCCAGCGCGTCCCCTGAAACCCTCGACGCATGGACGTACCGGCTGTCAGTCGAGAAGGACGGTCGCCTCGGCCGCACGCTGGAGATGTGTGACGGCAACGCCTTGTTCACCGTTTCCGTCTACGGCCCCACCGGCAGCCCTCGGACAGATGTCGAGGGCACAGCCGACCGCCTGAACGAAAAAGCGGCAGCCCTTCTCGAGACCGGCCTGCGAGACCGCGACGCCTGAGCGCCCTCAGCCAGACGCCGCGCGTCGGCTCGGACACGAGCGGCGAGGCCCCTCCGGCGTGCGGGATCTGCCCGTCCAGGTGGCTCGCCCCGACCGGGTTCAGGCAGCCTCCGGCCGCCGCTCGGTCGAAACGGCCATCGACGGGGAGCCCGATTGCTGCGCCCCACCGGGAATCAGCCGCAGATGACGCCGCCTGCGGGCGTGGCTCGGGATGGGGGACGGCCCGGACAGCCAGTTCTCGACACGGTCCATGACCCACAGCATCAAACCCAGCGTGGGCAGCACCGAGACCGCTATGACGATCACAATGAAGCGTCCCTTCCTCGGCAAGCGACCCACACCGAGTGCCCACGTCAACGGCACTGCCCACGGAGGCGTGTAAGGATCACGTGAAAGTCGGCACGGCGGTGGGCGGTGACACGCGAGCGCGGCCGCCCGGCAGGGCGGCATACCTGCCGCTACGGGATGGCCGCGCTGTTGCTGTGCCACGATACGGCTTGCAGCTTGCGGCTTGCGGCTTGCGGCTGGGTCTGCTGCAGGTTCGGGTGACAGGTTGACCTGCCCCACCTCTCAGGTTCCAGTTTTGGTGGCTAACTGACAGCCCTTCACGGAAGGCTGGCAGTCATGCCTCGTCGCGGTCCCGAAGTCGCAGCAGGTCAAGTCCCTCGCCGGCTGCTGGCGCATCGACCAACTCATCGGTGACGCCCCCGACGAAGCCTGGGAGCGGCTTTCCTGCGGCGACGGAGCCAAGGGTTCGCGCATCTACGACTGGGCAGCCGCCCAGATCCCAGCTATTGCCTTCTTCGGCGGTGGCGAGCCTTCGCACCACCGGTGGGTACTCGCCCGCCGCAGCATTGCCCACCCGGACGAGATCGCCTACTACCTGGCCTATGCACCCGCCGACACCAGTGTCGCGGAGCTGGTGCGGGTTGCCGGTTCCCGCTGGGCGATCGAGTCCTGCTTCCAGAGCGCGAAGAACGAGTGCGGCCTGGACCAGTACGAAGTCCGCCGCTACCCGGGCTGGTACCGGCACATCACTCTCGCGATGCTCGCCCATGCCTTCCCCGCCGCCATGGCAGCGCAGGCCGAAGATGCAAAGGGGACCGCAGAAACGGATCTTTCCTCGTCCCGCTCAGCCTGGCAGAGATCCGCAGGCTCATGGCGACTTGCCGCCCCAGGACAAGCCACCACCGCCGCCACATTGATCGGATACTGACCTGGTCCCAGTGGCGACGGCGTCACCAGGCGATAGCCATGCGCTGTCACTACAAACGCCGAACCGCCGGTCACGAACTCCGACCACATGACGGCACGTCAGCTGAGTATGCTCAGAAAGCAGCCTCTGACCAGCGGCGATAGCGAACTGCAACTGGAGTACTAAAGCGGGCGTTGCAGGTTCGAATCCTGCCCACGGCACATGGCATAGCGCACCGGACCTATCGCCATCCCGGGTTCGAGCGGACCGAGGCGGTCATCACATTGCCTGCAGGCCCTTGGCCAGCACGGAAAGGCCGCCGGTCGTGCCAGGACGAGGATGAGCCGCCGAACCCACTGCTCCGGCGTCCTCGGCGCGAGCGCCCTGCCGATGAGGGCGCCCGCCGCCATCGCGACCGCGGCCACGGTCCACACCGTCCCGCTCAGGTTCGGCACCCCATTGACGGCGACCGAGAACACGTTCACCGCAATTCCATAAAACTGCGCGTTCGGCACAAATTCCCGTACCGGCCAGCCCGCATTCACCGCGTACAGGGAATACGGTGGCCCGCCCACACCGGCCGCGGAATTCATGAAGCCACCCACGGCGCCCGCAGTCACTGCTCCCCTCGTTCCGCTCAGACCGCCTATGCGCACGCCTCCCATCACGAAAACCACGGCCGCGGTCACGAGAACGCCGACGCCTGCCAGCAGTACGGGTTCCGGTAGTCGGGCGGCCACCCAGGAACCCGCGGGCACGGTACACGCGGAAGCGACGACCAGGGGAACCATTGCGCCGAGTCGCACCCGCCTCCAGCCCGCGGTGAGTCCCACCACGCTGATGACGCCGGCCGCGCAATTCGCGAGCACCACCCCCTGAGCGGGCCCGAGCACCAAAACGAGCGCGGGCACCGCGATGAGTGCGAACCCCATTCCCGTAAGCCACTGCACGGATGCGCCCAATACGACTGTGCCACCCAGCAGCAGCTCGACCGCCACAGCGCTCGCCACAGATTCTCCCCCCCCCGGATGACCGGCATGATCTACCCATCCTCCCGGCAGGACATGCGAGACCTCAATGGTCCGTCAGGTGATTGTGGACGGTGCACACTTGCGCCAGATCAGCACGATCGGCCCACTGGGAGACCGCTGTCCCCGACAGGCCGACAACGGCGACCACTCACCAACAGCGGGCCCGGCAGCGTGTGGGAGCTCTGCCGCTCCGCAACCGTTCCGTGGATGACATCTACTCTTGACATCAACGGCAGTGGACGAAGGCAGCCAGCAACAGTCTCACGCGGCGTCCAGCAGGTCCGCCCAAGGCTCTGCCAGAGCAGCCCGATCGAACTCCTAAAGCGGTGGTCAATGCGACCTCTGCTATCGGTGATGCAGATCTCTCGATCTGGCTGCCGAAATGCAGTTATCGCGGCAGAAGGTCACCCGAGGCACGCCGCCATTTAAGGTCACGTTGCATCGGACCAGGGCTTGCCCTCGACCCAGTGACGCACCCAGCCGGCGAAGCCGGACTCGCCTGAGGTGAAACCGAACTCGGACCCAAACGGTCCGGCACCCTCGCCGGAGATGTTCCAGACGTGTCCACGGTGGGGCCCTGCGACGATCAAGTGCCAGTACATGCCGCAGCCGTCAGTGCCCAGCACGATCGACCCGTGGTCGAAGACGGGATCCAGCGTCGGACCCAGTTCGTCGTCCGGTATATCGTCCTCCTCCCACAGCCACATCTCCGTGAGCGGGAACGGCTTGGCCAGCTCACGGACCGGGCGGTCGTCGCCCCAGTCATCGGGTAGCTCGGCCAGCGGCACCAGGCCGTAGTCGGGCGGGCCGAAGCTGCAGCCGTCGGCTATCTCCGCGACGCACGTCCGGTAGGGCTCGGGCAACGTGATTCCCTGTTCCGTCTCGAAGGCGCGGACTGCCTCCCAGCCCAGGGGCTCCCCGGTGTCAAAGGCCGCCCGGAGCATGGCCAGGTCTTCGGGGCGAGCGTGCTCGGTGTCCATGTGGCACATAGCTATCACCCGCCAGTGTCAGATCGCGAGGTGGGTGGCCCCAGACCGTCTATCAGGCTCGATGCGGCGAGCCTTCGCCGATTACGTCTGACTCGTGGCAAACACGGGTGCATAAAAGATCAGGCAGGAGTTCGGCGATGGCTGCAGTACGGCAGCGAAGTACAGCAACCGCAGCATTCGACCATGACCGGCAGTGCCTCTGAGGGACCTCGCGGCGACCTCTATGACCGTCGTTGACCGATCTCTGTAGAGCTACGGATCAGAAGTTGGCCGTGCCCCAACCGTGCCCGATCGTGCGGGAAACCACGGGGAGCCACGGTGACGAGCTGGCACCACACAGCGGAACGGCCCCCGACCGTATTACCTGGTCAGGGCCGTTCCGCCTGGCGGGTGGGTGTGGGATTTGAACCCACGGTGACTCGCGCCACGACGGTTTTCAAGACTGTGTACGGCCTGACCCAACCCTCAGTTCTTCGCCCTCGAGGTGAGAAAGTCGATCAGGCCACCGGACGGATCCGGTCGCCGGTCTTCTCCCGGAGTGCGGCTTCCAACCGGTCGCGGGCTTCGGTCTGGGCGGCGATCCGTTCGTTGAGGATCGCCAGTCGTTCCAACGCGACTCGAAGCCCCTTGTCCGAGGGCGGGACGGCGGCCACATCGCCGTCCAGGCACGGTAGGAATACGCGCACGTCATCCAGAGTGAGCCCGGCGGCCAGCAAGTAGCGGATGTTGCGGACCCGCACCACGGCCCGCTCATCGTAGATGCGGTAGCCATTGGAAGCCCGTTCGGAGTAGATCAGCCCGGCCTGCTCGTAGTGCCGCAGCGCACGAGCGGTCGTCCCCGTTGCTCTGGCCAGCTCACCGATCCGCACCCGTTAATCCTCCCGGGCCAGTCCTATCACGCCACGACCGCTCCGCCGTCGACCGGGAGGACGACTCCGGTGACAAACGATGCAGCCGGTGCGGCGAGCTGGGTGATCGCCCAGGCCACCTCCTCGGGGCGGCCGATCCGGCCCAGCGGGGTGTGTGCTAACTGCCACTGCCGCACTGCGGCCATCCGCCCCGGCGTCAGGCCCTGGTGTTCCCCGATGGGGGTGTCAATCGCGCCCGGAGCGACAGCGACGACCCGGATGCCGCGGGGTGCCAGCTCGACCGCCCAACTGCGGGTCAGCAGTTCCAGCGCGGTCTTGGTCGCCGCGTAGACCGAGCTGCCGGGCCAGGCCCGCTGCCCCACCGACGTACTGACATTGATGATCACTCCGTCCGACGTCTCCAGCAGCGGCAGCGCCGCCTGCGCCAGCAGGATGGGAGCGACGAGGTTGGTAGCGAGCTGAGCCGTGATGAGTTCCGGCGTCAGCGTGCCGAGGGCGCCACTGCGCACGATGCCGGCGTTATTGACCAACACGTCCAACTGGCCATATCTCTCCACCACGGCCTGGACGATCCGCTCCGGCGCGCCCTCGGCGGTGATGTCGATGGGCAGCGGCGTGATCCGGTTGTGCCCGGCCGCGGTCTCCTTGAGTGGTTCGCTGCGTCGTCCGATCGCGACCACATGGGCGTCCTCGGCAGCAAAGGCACGAGCCGTTGCCCGGCCGATTCCGGTGCCGGCTCCGGTGACAGCGACAACCTTGTTGCTTTGCGGTGCGGCTTTGTTCATGTCGGGCATCGTTCAACCCTGCCGCCAGCGGCAAAGTCAATATCTCATCGAGTGAACCGGAGAACAGTCCCCGAGTCGTGCCACTGTCGTGCCGGAACGGACGGAGACTCACGGGGACCCGGCGCTCGCAGGGGTGAGCTTGGCCGGTTTCGGCGTCGGCAGCCGTTTAGAGGGCATCTGATCAACGTTCACTCCGTTGTGAGCGGGATGTCCGTTTCGATTCGCCAGGTTGGTGCGGATTCTCCGGTCAGCTCGCGGGACATTTTGTTAGCCATCGCCCAGTGGATCATCGTGCGGGATCGCTGCGGCAGGGCTTCGTAGTCCCGCGCCAGGCGGCGATGTTGCATCAACCAGCCGAAGGTCCGCTCGATCACCCACCGCTTCGGCAGTGGTTCGAACCCCTTCGTCTGCGGTCGCTGCACGACCTCCACGTCGATGCCCAGGGCGGCGCCATGGTTGAAGATGCTGCTCTGGTAGCCACCGTCGGCCCAGACCT
Source organism: Streptomyces sp. NPDC107546 (assembly GCF_055639175.1). NCBI lineage: Bacteria > Bacillati > Actinomycetota > Actinomycetes > Kitasatosporales > Streptomycetaceae > Streptomyces > Streptomyces sp. NPDC107546. The sequence continues at coordinate 18,249 of NZ_JBVKBA010000033.1, forward strand.
TGGACACGCCGGGATGCGCCACGGCCAGGTCGTCGAGCAGGAGCTTTCCGCCGGTCGTGTCGTGCACGGACGCGGCGGTGACAAGGACGGCAAGGACGAGGCCGAGTGTGTCGGTGATCAGGTGCCGCTTGCGTCCTTTGATCTTCTTGCCGGCGTCGATGCCCTGGCTGGTTTCGGCCACGTTTGTCGAGGTCTTCACGCTCTGCGCGTCGACCACGGCCGCGGTTGGCTGTGCGCTGCGGCCGTGGGCTCGGCGGGTTTTGTCTCGTAACAGGTCGTGGACCTGCTGGGTGGTGCCGTCGGCTTCCCACTTGGCGTAGTAGTCGTACAGGGTCTTGTACGGCGGGAAGTCGTGCGGCAGGTACTCCCACGGGATACCGGTGCGGTTGACGTAGAGGATCGCGTTGACGATCTCCCGCAGATCGTGAACCCGAGCCGCCGTTCCAGGGCCGGTCCGTCTCGCCCGCCAGGCGGCGAAGACCGGCTCGATCAAAGCCCAGCGGGCATCGGACACATCACTGCGGTACGGACGACGAGCACTCACACACCTGAAACGACTGCCACCCCCGACAGTCACAAAAACAGCCCAGAACATCAGCTACCTAGATCAGATGCCCTCTAAGGTGGGTCGGCGTGGACCTCGAAGCAGTACGTACCTTCGTCGCCGTCGCGGAAGCCGGCCAGTTCCAGAAAGCCGCCGCCGACCTGTCGATCACCCAGCAGGCCGTCTCCAAACGCATCGCCGCGCTGGAGCGCACCCTCGGCGTGCGATTGTTCACCCGTGCCCCACGCGGCGCTGAGCTCACCATCGATGGTCAGGCGTTCCTGCCCCACGCACGCGAGCTGCTGCGCGTCGCCGAGCGTGCAGGCGCGTCCGTGCGCCCCGGCCGCCGCCCGCTGCGCGTCGACGTGATCGCCTCACGCAGCGCGCAGTCGAACCTGATGCGCGGATTCCACCGCGCACACCCCGACATCGACCTCGACGTAATGATGCTGTTCGACATCGAAACCGCCGTCACCGCCATCCGCTCCGGCACGATCGACGCGTCCTTCCGCGCCGTCGCCGCGCCCGGCCGACCCCTTCCCGAGGACATCGCCTCCGTCCGGGTGCTCGACGAACCGCTCCAACTCCTTACCGGCCCCGCCCACGCACTGGCAGGCGCCCGGTCCGTGACCGTCGCCCAGCTCACCGGGCACCGGATCTGGATGCCCGGCATCGCCCCCGGTACCGAGTGGGGCGCCTACTACGACGACCTCGTCGCCGAGTTCGGCCTCACCATCGAGGTGACCGGCCCCAACTTCGGCTCCGACGCGCTCCTCGACACCATCTCCGACACCCCGGCCCTGGCTACCTTCATGGGCGAGCACACCCGCCTCATCTGGCCCGCCGACCACGGCCTGCGCCGCATCCCGGTGACCGACCCGACGCCCGTCTACCCGCACTCGCTCCTCTGGCGCCGCGAGGACCCCCACCCAGCGCTGACCACCCTCCGCACCCACCTCGCCGCCACGACGGCCAGCCACGACGACGCCGGGACCTGGGCACCGGGCTGGGTGATTCCGCGCTGAACGCCCCCGCGCGGGCCAGCCCTGCCCTACCCAGCGCAGGCGGTCAACGGCGGGCGTCGCCGGGGGCGAGCAGGCTGGTCAGCTCGGAGATCGCCTCCGGGGAGGGCTGAAGTAGCGGCGGACGTTCTCCGGCTTCTTGTGCCGGGACTTCACCATCCCTTGTTCGATGACGTCAGGCCGGTTGCGACGATGAGGTCGGGGCCGCGCCCCGGACCGCCTTGGCTCAGACCAGCGCGTCCATCAGGGAGGTGACATAGGCTTCTTTCCTGCTTTCGTCACAAGGCGCCATCGTTCGACCTGCGATGCAAGCATGGCAACCCGACTTTCGTTGAGCCCGTCTGACGCTCGCAGGTCCACGCTTCGGTCACACGACATTCGCGCGTAGGCGCAGGGTGCTGTCATATGGGCCGGGTGGGATGTGGAGGGTGGCGGTGTCGTAGTCGCCGAAGCGGAGCACGTTGTCCCTGCGGCGCGGGCTGAGCGCGGCGATGTCGTCGGGGTTCGGCTCCCAGCCTTGGGTGGTCATCTGCCGCAGTGCAACGGTCATGTCGACGGTGGTGGAGAAGATGATGCTGTTGGCCATCAGGTCGAGGAACTTTACGGCTTTCTCTTGGAGTTCGGGATCGCGGGAGCGTAGGTAGCCGTCGCCGCCGAAGTGCAGCCACTTCGTGTACCCGTTGTATGCCTCGGCCTTGTTGGTCGCTCTGGTGATCTGCTCCCGAAGTTGTGGATCCGAGAGGTAGCGGAGCAGGACGATCGTCCGGACGGCGCGGCCGACCTCGCGGAAGACCTTGTAGATCTGATTCCTGTGTGAGTGGTTGTTCAAGCGCCGTAGGAGGGTGATGGAGGACACGGTGCCTTCCCGCACCGACAGGCCGACCTGCATGAGGTCTCTCCATCCGTTCTCGATGAGCTGCCAGTCGATGCAGGTGCGCGGATCAGCGGAGAACAGTGCGTCGATGTGCTGGTAGCGCGCCTGCGGGTCGGGACGGTGGAAGGTGAGGTCCTGGAAGTTGCGTATCCGCGGCAGCAGGTCGATGCCGAGCAGGTGGGCGAGTCCGAAGACAGGGAAGGACTGGCCCTGGGTGTCGGCGTGTACGGTGTCTGGCTTGACCTCCGCGACGTTGGCAAGGAGCGAGTCGATGAGGTAGACGGCCTCCCAGACCCCGCAGGGGATGAACCGGGAGAAGAGCGCGACGTAGGTGTCGGAGACGAGATGGTGGGCGATCCCGCCGTAGCCGCCGTAGCGGATCGAGGTCTCGGCGAGGAGATTGTCGATGACGGTGTCCATCATGGTGCCGTCCACCGCCGCCACCGACCCGTCACCCCACGCCGCCGTCAGGTCCAGGCCGATGTGGGCGTTGACAATATCGGCCCCGCACCGGTTGAGAACCGGGATGGTGAAGTGGCGCTTTGCGATTGCGCCGAGCTCGTGCGCCGTCACGCTGCCCCGCATGTGGCGCACGGCCTGGGCGGGGCCGAGCCCGGAGCCGTAGACGAACGCGGTGGTCACGTAGCGCGGCAGGGGCTCCTTCAGCTTCGGCTCGCTGCCCGAGCGGGGGCCGGGCCGTTTCCACCAGTCCGTCCAGTGCGCCGCCCGCGCCAGATGTTCCAGCACACTGCGGGCTGGAAGGCGCTCGGAGAGAGCTTCTTCCAGCTTCTCCGCGGAGGCGGTGCGCTCGCCTGCTCTGCGTACGGCAAGGGAGGGGACGCCGGTGACCAGGTCGATGGTGAGGTCCTTGTTGTCCGGATAGCCGGCGTCCACGGTTTCGGCGATCGTGGTGAGCCGCTCGCGCAGCCGAACCGTGGGATGGCTTCTCGTATCCGTTCCGAGGTGGAAGCCTCGCAGTGCGAGGCGATCGTCGCGCGCATGAGTGATGCGGCTCGGGAGCGGGTCGCGGGCATGCTGGAGGTCGTCGAGGGCGAGTACCAGAGCCTGTTCGCGTGGATCAAGCAGCCCGCCCGGCGGGCGACGTGGTCGCGGTTCAGAGCGCACGCGGAGCGGATGGAGAGGGTGGACGGGCTGGGGGGTGCCGTCTTCTGGGTGGGGAAGACACCGTCGGCGAAGGTGGCCGCGCTGGCCGAGCAGGCGAGGGTGCTGTCGGTGGGCGAGATGAAGGACAATTAGCCTCTTGAACCTCGTATTCGCCGTCCGCTCCAGCGACGCCACACCAACCGCCCCACGCCCGACCGCCTGACCGCCTGACAGCGGCCACCATAAACAGCGACGATCCCGGTAGCGGGGCCAGGGTCAGATCACGGAGCGTACGCATACTCACTGCATTTGAGCGTCACGCTCTGCTGTGAAGTGGCGGTTATTACGCGTATCTCCTCGACCCACCAGGTACGGGCGCGGGGTGGCGTCATCGAGAATCCGGCTTCGTCCTCGAAGACGATCCAGGCCCCGTGGGCCGCCGCGAGGCTTTTACCCGCGGCCACACCTCCTTCTTCCACAACTCCACCGCGTGCTCGTCGCGTTCGAGTGCACGGCGGGCAGGTGTCTTCCAGGAGCAGCCGTGCCGCTTCAGCAGCCGCCACACCGTCGCCACCGGCAGGCTCAGCCGCAGACGACGGCGGATCACCGTCTGGACCCGGGCCAGAGTCCAACGCTCATCGTCGAAGCCGTGCGCTGGCGGACCCTTGCCGAGTTCCTCCTCGAGCACGGCGAACTGGGAATCGGTAACGGTCGGGGAGTTGGCCGGGCCTGCGGAGCGCAGAGCCTCCATGCCGCCCTCGCGCCAGGCACGGCGCCAGCGTTCCACCGACCGCACACTCACCCGCAGGTCCTTCGCGATCACTGCGGTCTTCTCACCCGCCGCAAACCGCTCGCCGGCCTGGAGCCGGATCCTCTCCCGAAATGCCCGACGCTCAGCGGTCAGGCCCCCACCCTCCGGATAACGCATCCCACCGGCATACCGCAGAGATCATGAACCGTCACTACCCGACGACAACCCGAAAACCTCAGTAAGTCGCAGGTCGCACCGTTGATCGATTACGCGGTTGCAGGTCAGAGACCCGGCCCGTCACTTCTTCGGCTACTGACCGCACTCGACAGCCGTTGACTCGCCCATTGAGGCTCGGCCGACCTCGTGATCAAGGTCACGCCGCCGTGCCACACGCGTGCCAGAACGAGCGGGGACCAGTGGGGAACGGTGGAGAGAGGGAGCAGCCAACAAAGAGATCGGCCCCTGACCAAACTTGCTGGTCAGGGGCCGATACTCCCCAGTGTGGCGGCGCCAGGATTCGAACCTGGGAAGGTTGAGCCGGCAGATTCCCAAGCTGAGAGCTTGGGAAGCGCCGCAAGCCGGACTTGGCCGAGCTCAACTACAGGCCGTCGCGCTCGATCATCGCGCCATCGGGTCCAGCGTGTAAACGCGCGACGCCCGCATCGCTCTTCGCATCTCGAGGAAGCTCAATGTGCTTCCTGGGCGGGACCAGGCAAGCGTCCGTCATGGTGCGGTGAACAATGCGGGGAAACCTAGCGCGAGCCAGGGCTTGCGCCCCCAGGCGAGGACCTTGCCGCGGGCGATGGCACCGGTGGCACTGCGCCTACCCAGTGCGAGCAGGAAGAACGTGATCGGTTCGATCATGATCGTGCAGTCGGGACGGCGCGGGGGCTCGGCGTGCACGGCCACCGTGCCGTTGGTGAACGTCACTGTGAGCCGAGAGAGGCCGCGCACCCTTAGCTCGTAACAGGCACTGTGCCCATCAGCCGCTCGTACATCGACGACACGGGGCATCGCAGTGATCAGAAACGGCATCGCCAAATCGACCCTGTCACGGTCGATCATGTGTGGTTGGCCAAGTGCCGCTGCGATGTCATAGCCGTGCCCAAGCATGTGGGTCAGCAGGTAGGAGCTAAGGATTCCCAAGTCCATGGGCCCCAGCGGTGTCACCGTCGGTGTGGCCGCCGACCGCAGGCCGGCCGCCTCGGCGAATGCCCGCGCATGCCGGACGATGCCACCCGCCAGGACGGAGGTGTCGCGTTCGGGGAAGGAAACCAGCGAGGCGGCGTTGGCCGCCGCAAGTCCCCCTGGTGTGCCGTCGCCATATACCTGCTCACGCCCTGCGGCAAGGGCAGCCATCAACTTGTTGGCCAGGACCAGATGCGCCGCAGACTCTCCAACCGTCCACTCAGCACCAGGAATGGGCACCGTGGCATCTGTACACGACCGGAGCAAACCGGCTATCTCCTCGGCTACGACACAAATGGCTTCAGGCAGCCGCGATCGCGTGGCAGCCTCACGATGAGGGGCGGTCATAGAAGTGAAGGGTGGACCAGCCCTTCGCATCTGTCCATCTGTCCATCTGTCCAGGTACACCGATCGACCTGTGAGACCGTCAGGATGAGGGCTGCTGACATCTACGCTTGACATCAACGACGCCGGACGGTGACGTACACCAGCGTCTCCGTCCGACTGTCGCACCAGCCGACGACCGTAGCCGGAGCGGGCTCAAATCGAACTCCCAAAGCGGATGTCGCAGGTTCAAGTCTGCCGGGAGCACAGACAGAAGCGCCGGCTCAGGAAGGTTTCCCTGCCCGGCCGGTCCTTCACCGTTCCGGGCGCCGTGCCACACGCGTGCCGCTACGTCCGCTCGGTGCCTTCCCTGGAGGAGTTCAAAGCCGCTCGGATGGACCTCGATGACTGTCAGTGGCATCTTCTACTGTCTCTCCTCATGGGAAACCACTTTCAGACGGTCGTCGACTTGGACGCCACACCGGTGGACGCGCCAGCACTCGCAGCGCGGGGCCTTGCCTGGCTCGTCAAGGAAGGCATAGTCCTTGCCGAGCGCACCGATTGCGTTCTCGGCGCCCCGCTGGGACACCCACCGGGCCCGCTCTGGGCCAAGGCCGTCGGTCGGGAGGACTGGGAACCCAGCGACGGACTCAGGATCGAGACAGGCCGAACCGTCTTTCATGGCGGCCAGGGCGATGCCATGTATGCCGCTTGCCCTCACTGCGCCGCCCACGTGGCCTTCTACACCGATGAGTGGGACCCGATCGACGGCGCTTGGGAGCCTTTCGCGAAGGCCATCGAGACATGGCACGAGACGGGCCAAGCTGCCGTCACCTGCCAGCACTGTCGTCGCACTGGTGACTTGACCACGTGGACTTGGGACGCCGACTACCACGCCTTCGGCTACCTCGGCTTCGAGTTCTGGGACTGGCCGGAGTTCAGCCCCGGCTTCCTGAGCCGATTCGCACACGCGCTGGGGAACCATCGCACGGTCCTGGTCGGCGGCAAACTGTGAGGAACCGCGGTTGGCGGGATCGCTCCGGGCCGCCAGATGACTCGGCCTGATCCAGCGGTGCCCAGGCGCACCACAAGCGCACCACATCGAGCGGGGAACAGCGGGGAATCACGGTGAATGCGGGCCAGCCCGAAGAGGCCGCGATCCGGACATTCGCCCAGGTCAGCGCCCGAGCCGTCTTCAGATGACCACAGCTTCCCAAGCTGAGGGCTCAGCCCGAGAGCACCAGAATCGCGTGAACACGCCACACCGGCGCGGCAGAATGCAGACGTGTCCCTTGACGCCATAGACGCTGTGGACTGGTCGGCGATACCCAACCCGACCTGGCATCGGTGCGACGATCCAGAGCGCGTCGCACAAGCACTACGGCTGCTGACCGTGTCCACCACCGCCAACGAGACCGGCGACGCGGCATCGCTTCTCGCCGGTGGCGGCTTCGTCTGCTGCCATGCCGCCATGGTGTTCCCAGCGGCCTACACTGCCACCCCGATCTTGCTGGACCTCGTCGAGCACGGCCAGCGGTCGCGCATCAAGGACGCAGCCCTGGGGCTTCTGTTCAACGCGCTGGACTACTTCCCGACCGCCGGCCACAACCGGGTGGACACTCCCTATGGCGCCAACGTCCCGCTCCGCTGCGCCATAGCCCGGCACATCCGCGGTCGTCGCAGTGCTCTTCTCGCTTATGGAGTCCACGGCAAGCAACTCCTGGCAGAGGCAGAGCTCCACTGGCGGCTGACCATCGAGGAGGCGGAGCTCCAGGCCGACAGCACTCTGATCGCCATCGCCGTCCTTGAAGGCGCACCGTTCCAGACGCCGGTCGAAGCCGAACTGCACACCCCACTCGAACAACCGGTACAGCACGTCCGGATCAACGCGCTGACCGCCGATACGTCGGGCGGCGCGTGCCTCGGACTCGGGCAGGCACCGTCCGAGCCTGTTCCGGGTTCTACCCTCTACCCATCTGAGTGTGGCCGCCGCGAGCACTGACTCAGCGCCTTGTCTCAACGACCGCACCACAAGCGCACCAGTACGAGCGGGGAACAGCGGGGAATCACAGTAAAAGCAACCAAGCCCGACGGGGACACACCACTGCTGTTTGCTCAGTTCAGAGTCCGTTCGAGCCACAAATGGTCGCAGCTTCCCAAGCTGAGGGCTCCGGTATCGTCCGTCGCGGGACACCTGGTCGTCGACGCGCCCCAACAGCGTGGCTGAGACGACCCGTAGACAAGTGTGACCGAGCACCTTCGCTGGCCGCTCTGAGCACCGAAGTTGATCGACCCGAGTCAAAAGCTGAGGGGTTCATCGGTCGCTGGGAGTAGGTCCTGCGCCTCACTGCCTGTTCTCTATCCGTTTGCGTGGTCGGCTGGGTTCGAACAGCGTCCTGGATCGAGTGAGTCGGCCGATGCCGGGGCATGGAAGAGGGGCCTCTTGGTAGCTCGCGGTTGTCGAGTCCAGCGAGAATCAAGAGGCCCCGTTGTCGAAGTGTCGCGTGGTCGCGGTTGCCCGGTCCAGTTCCTCCACTCCTGCGTGTGACTGCCTCGCCCACAGGTTCGGGAACGCCTGCGACCGGCCAGATCGCCGGCCCCGCTACGGCTCGGACATGAGCGACGCGGAGTGGGCTGTGGTGAGGAATCTGCTGCCGGTTCCTGGATGGCTGGCGGGCCGCGGCGGCCGGCCGGAGGGCTACTGCCACCGGCAGATGATCGACGCGGTGCGCTACCTCGTCGACAACGGCATCAAGTGGCGGGCGATGCCGTCCGACTTCCCGCCTTGGCCGCGGGTCTACGCTTTCTTCGCCCGCTGGCGGGACGCGGGGCTGGTGACCGAGCTGCACGAGCGGTTGCGCGAGGCCGTCCGCCTGGCTGAGGGCCGCAATGACGAGCCGAGTGCGGCGGTCGTGGACTCGCAGTCGGTGAAGGCGGACGCCACCGTCCACCTCGCTTCACGGGGATACGACGCCGGGAAGAAGATCAACGGCCGCAAGCGCCACCTGCTCACCGACACCCTCGGACTGCTTCTGGCCGTGCTGGTCACACCGGCCTGCACGACCGACCGGGACGCCGCCCGCACCCTTTTGCCCGCAGCAAAGAATCACTTCCGGCGACTTGCCCGCATCTGGGCCGACGGCGGATACACCGGCCACCTCACCGACTGGACTGCTCAGCACCTCGGAGTCGTCCTCGACATCGTCCGCCGCAGCGACTATGCCGGCGGCTTTCAGGTCCTGCCCCGCCGCTGGGTCGTCGAAAGATCCTTCGCCTGGCTCCTGCGCAGCCGGCGCCTGGTCCGGGACTACGAGCGACGCACCGACACGAGCGAAGCCGTCATTCGATGGTCGATGATCGCACTCATGAACCGCCGCCTGGCCGCACGACCTCATCGGCCTGCTGCCCTGTCGGCAGGGTGAACCTTCCGGGCTTCGTCTCCACCAGCCAGCCCCGTTCCACCAGCCTCTTCAACCGTGCTCTCGCCCCCTCGACCCGCGAGGCGGAGGCGCTGTCCCAGCCGAGCACCACGGCCGCCCGCCGGGCGCCCAGCCCATCGTCTCCGGCCTCCGCCGCAGCGGCCATCACCGCCTGGTAGTCCACCGACAGGTCTTCGACCCCGGCCGCGTTCTCCCGATGCGGCACCGCACGGCGCGGGCCTACCGGCTTCCTCTGCGACGGACCGCCGACCGCCAGGGCAGGTGCTTGCTCCTCGGCCAGTGCCTCCAGATACTGCTCGAGCCCGATCACCCGGCGTCTGAGGATCTCTTCGGCGTCAGTCAAGTCCGCCCGCACCCGGTCGAGTTCAGCTTCGAGTTCCTCCACCCGCACCATCGCGGCCTTCCGCCGCGCTTCCAAAACCGCCCGCATTGACGGCATCCGACACCCCCACGGCGACTCAATCAGCAACGAGTTGATGCTTCCGTGACCGCCCCAATCCCATGTCTGACCAGCGGAATCCGCACACGGGGTTCGGAAAGAGAACAACCTCTTAGAGCCCGCCGTGAAAAGCCTCGCGATCAAGGTGGGCACAGGCCGCAGCGAATTTTGAGTTGCGACGCTCTGTGACCGCTGTCGAGACCTGTGCGCATCCTTCGTGTCATGTCGCCTGCGTGGCCAGCCTGCGCAGGGCCCGCACGGCAGGTGATCCGGGGTCGGCCGTCATCAGGACGACTTCCTGGTCATCCTCGGGTACGAGCAGGACGTCGCAGTTCAACCGCAGGGCACCGGCCTCCGGATGCTGGAGGATCTTGGTGCGATGCCCTGGAGCGTGGACCGGACGCGCCTCCCAGATCTGCCGGAACTCCTCACTGCCAGCGTGCAGTTCGGCCAGCAGCGCGGCCAACTGCGGGTCATGCGGGTAGCGGTCGGCGGCCCGGCGCAGCCGCGCCACCACGATGTGCCCGAATTCCTCGCCGCTGGAGCTCTCGTACATCCGCCCCTGGCCCAGGAAGCGGCGTCGGGCCAGGTTCGTCGTCCCGCCTCCGAGATCGGCGCCGAGCAGTGCCCGGGCCAGGGGGTTCCAGGTGACGACGTCGTACGCAGCGTCAGTGACGATGGCACCGGTCTCCGGCAGCCGCTCCAGCATCCGGGCCACGTGCGGGCGCACCCGCCGCACGGCGCTGATGCCGGGCGGCGCGCTCAAACCCGCCAGGCGGAACAGATGACTGCGCTCGGCCGGCATGAGCCGCAGCGCCTGTGACAACGCGTCCAGAATCCGGGCCGATGGCCGCGGCCCCCGGGCCTGCTCCAGCCGCGTGTAGTAGTCGACCGACATGTGGGCGAGCTCCGCCACCTCTTCGCGGCGCAGACCCGGTGTGCGGCGGTCGGTGCCCGTCGCCGCCAGGCCGATCTCGTGCGGACGCAGGGCCGCCCGGCGCTCCCGCAGGTAGTGGGCCAGCTCCTGCCGCGCCATGTCGCCTCCTCCCACTGCCTGGTACAGGTTGTCCCTGGCAGGGCGCCCACGACCAGGGAAGCGTGGTTGCCATGAACGATCGCACAGCTTTGGTCACCGGTGCCAACAAGGGCATCGGCAAGCATATCGCCCGGCTGCTCGCCGCCGAGGGCCTCACCGTGTACGTGGGCTCCCGTGACCCCGGGCGCGGGCAGAGGGCCGTCGAGGAGATCGGAGCCGGGGCCCGTCTGCTGGTCCTCGACGTGACAGATCCCGACGGCATCGCGCAGGCCGCGGCTCAGATGGACCGCTTGGACGTGCTGGTCAACAACGCCGGCATCTCGCCGTCACTCGCCCCGCCGAACGACACCGGCGTCGAGGAATACCGGCACACATACGAGACCAATGTGTTCGGGGTAGTGGCGGTGACCAATGCCTTCCTGCCCGCCCTGCGCCGGTCCCCGCGCCCGCGCATAGTCAACATCTCCAGTGGCACCGCGTCGATGACCTGGAGCACCACCCCCAACCCCCAGTTCACCCCGGGAAGCGGCGGCGCCGCGGCCTACCGGTCGTCCAAGGCCGCCCTCAACGCCCTCACCGTCCTCTACGCCCAAACGCTGGCCGAGGACGGCTTCAAGGTCAACGCGCTCGCCCCCGGCCTGCGGGCCACCGATCTCAACCCCCTGGCCGCCGCTGCCGGCGGCGACCCGGCCGAGGCCGCGCAGGGTGCCCTCCGCCTGGCCCTGCTGCCGGACGACGGCCCCACTGGTGGCTTCTTCTCCTGGGACGGAACGCCCGCGCCCTGGTGATCAGTCATGAGCGGCGTCGGGGACGGGAGTCCCAGCGGTGAGTCGTCCATGCCCGTCGGATCAGGCTACGCACGGTGATGATGGTGTCGGCAAGGTCGAAGAATGCGTCGATGACGGTGGTACGCCGTTCGTAGCAGCGGGCGAGTCGGGAGAAGGCGTTCTGCCAGGCGTGGGTGCGTTCGACGTGCCAACGCTGACTGGCCTGGATGGGCGCCTTCTCGCCTTTGTGCGCGATGCGGCTGTGGAGGCCACGTTCGTTGAGGAGAGTGCGGGTTTTGTCCGAGTCGTAGCCGGCGTCCAGGTGCACGGTGATGTCGTCGGGTAACGGGCCGAGGCCGTCCAGGCGGTCCAGGGTCGGGGCGAGCAGCGGGGAGTCGTGCCGGTTGGCTCCGGCCAGGACACGGCCCAGCGGGATGCCGTATCCGTCCGTCATGCCTGAGCGTTTCAGGCCCTGTTTGCCGCAGTCGATCGGGGAACGCCCGGCCACTTCGCCGCCTCCGGGCGCCTTGGTGATGGAGCCGTCAACGGTGATCTGGTCGAGGACGAGACCGACGATCCGGTCGTAGGCGTCCAGTGCGATCTGCTTGAGCCGGGCGAAGACGCCCAGCCGTATCCACTCGTCGCGGCGGCTTCGGATCGTGGTGGCCGAGCAGGTCGTGTCGGCGATCGCCTCGTAAGAACAGCCGAAACGCAGCAGCTGCACCATCTTGTCGAAGACGATCCGGTCGCTGATGCGCCGACGGTGGCAGCCAAGCGGATGGTCCGGATGGAACTCCAGCCGACTGGGCAGCAGAGCCACGAAGGTCCCAGAGCGGTTCGGTGAGCCATGACGGCAGCGCGGGCACAGGTCTCCTCAGTGATCACAGAGCGTCGCAACTCCATGATCACCAGGACTTGTGCCCGTTCTGTTGCGGGGCCCCCCGACCGCGCCTATCCGCGCGACCTCTTACGGCAGAGGGATCGTAGCGCGCGATGTGACGCACAGTGAACACTTGAGCACCGTCGGAGAGCACGGCGTCAGCAACCGTCTACAGGTCCCGTAGCAGCCCGTCATACGTCGCCGTGGCGTTCTCCATATCCGCCATCCTGACAACCGTCGGTGGCCGGCGCTGCGGGCTCGCCGGCTCGAAGGTCATGCCGGGTTCAAGGGAGTGATGCCGGTGCCCGCGTACAGGTCGGGTTCCAGCGACAGGACAGTGAGTGGTTCCCCCGCCTTCACCGCCTGCCAGGCGATCGCCGCCGCATGCGCCACCGGCCAGTCGACGTTTGTCCACTCCATCGCATCCACCGCGTGCGCCGCGGTGAACGGCACATTCTCCGCGAACCGCAGGGACGCCGCGTGCCTGCCCGCACCGGTGACCTGCCGTTCGGCGGCCAGCATGGACAGCGACGGGATCATGACCCGGCCCGTACCACGCGAGGCCTCGATATAGAGGCCGGTGAAGAAGGGATCCGCACGGAACAGCGCGGCCAGAGCGGTGTGGTCCAGGACGGCCGTCAAGTTCATGCGGCGGCGCCGCCCTGATGGGCGCGGATCTTCGCCCAGGCGTCCTGGCCGGCCTGCTGGACCTGATCGGTGTACTCGATGCCGAGCTCGCGGGCGGCCTCCCGGGCGCGCTGCTCCCGTTCGGCAGCCGTGAGCTCCCGGGTGGCGAGGTCCTCCAGCAGCTCCGTGATAGTAGTACCGCGCTCCTCCGCGAGGATGCGCAGCCGATCGCGCACTTCCTCGCTGGTTTTGATGCTCGTCGGCTTGCTCATAGAGCTGATTCTACCGCCGGTAGACATGGTGGGGATCAGGTCTTCGACGCATGTGACTGAGAACTTCAGTTGGCCAGTTGAGCGCGGTAGTTGGCCACGTTGGTGCTCATCCGGCTGTTGATGTGTTCGACCGCGCGTTTCGTTGCGGGACATCACGATGCCGATGCGCCCCGGAATGGGGCGACTACCAGCCCCAGCGGCGAAGTCGCTGTGTGTTGCTTCGTGGCCCGATGCTGTGTGGGTGCTCAGTGAAGGACGGTGAGCAGGCCCTCGACGCCGCGGCGGAACGCGGCGCCGACGCTGTCGACGCCGTCGAGGTGGGCGCCGCTCATGGCGCCGTCGCGCATCATGACGAAGTGCCGGGCGGCGTGTTCTGGTTTGCCGCGACGCGGTGAGTTCCCGAAGACCTGCGCGAAGAGTTCGGTGAGCGTGGTCGTGTACCAGGCTCGGTGATCGAGGATCACCTGGTGCACCCGGTCTTCGGGGTCGGGGTACTCGGCGGCGGCCTTGAGGAACGCGCAGCCGCGGAACTCCGGCGAGGCCAGGCTGTCGGCGACGGTGGTCCCGATCGCGCGCAGTGCGTCGGCCGGGGACGGTGCGGCCTCGATGGCGGCCTGTACGCCGGCCCGCGTGTCGGTGTCGACGCCGCGAAGGTAGGCGACCACGAGGTCTTCTTTCGAGGGGAAGTGCCGGTAGAACGTCGCCCGCGTGGCCGGGGCCTCGGCGAGGATCCGCTCGACCCCGACCGCCCTGATGCCTTCGCGGTAGAACAGCCCGCTGGCCGTGGACAGCAGCCGCTCTCGCGCCTCGGAGCGGACCGGCTCTCCCGATGAGCTGCCGTTCGGGTTGTCGGGCGCGGTACGTGTCCGGGTGGCCATGACCCCACCGTAGCAGAAAGAACGATCGGTCTTGCAATCGCCGAGGAGTCGTGTCAGGCTCCACACTGCAAGAGAGAACGGTCTTTCTACCAAGAGTCCGGCGGCCATGCCGGTGCCCGCTCCACGTCAGCAGACACCGGATCCAACGGCTTTCTTTTGGAAAGGAACAGTCATGACCACGACTACTGCCCCTGCCCCTGCCCCTGCCCCTGCCACCGTCGCGTCAGCGCTCCGTCGGCTCTACCTCGTTCGTTTCGGGTTCGCTCTGATCTGGGCCGTCGTGCTCTTCTTGACCGCATCGAGCATCGGGCCGGTGAGCGCGACCCTGCTCGTGATCTACCCGCTCTTCGACGTGGGCGCCGCCGTCGTCGATGCCCGCTCCTCCCGAGCGAGCCGGTCCGCTCTTGGTCTCTACGTCAACATCGCCATCAGTGTGTTCGCCGCCGTCGGACTGGTCTTCGCGGTCACCTCCGGCATTCCGGGGGTCCTGCGCGTGTGGGGGGTCTGGGCCGTCGTAGCGGGCCTCGTCCAGCTCATCGTCGCTCTGCGGCGACGCGACCTCGGAGGCCAGTGGGCGATGATCGCCAGCGGCAGCATCTCCGCGCTCGCCGGGATCTCGTTCCTCCGGCAGGCCGCTGCCCCTCACTCCTCGCTCAGCAATCTGGCCGGCTACGCCCTGCTCGGCGGCATCTTCTTCCTCGTCTCTGCGCTGCGCCTCGGACACAACGCCAGCCGGAGCACCGGTGGGAGCAACTGACATGACCGACCACCCCATCAGTGTCGACAGCGTGTTGGCCGTCATCGTCATTGGCCGGGAAGAACGCCGCCGACCGAGTGGCCCACGCCGGGCTCAGCGCGGCCATGATCGAGCAGGGCCTCGTTGGTGGTGAATGCTCCTATTGGGCCTGCATCCCCACCAAGGCGTTGCTGCTCAGCACGGCGGCCCTACGAGCGGCCCGCCGGCTGCCGCGCGCGCGAAGCGGTGACCCACGCCGTGAACTCGACCGCGGTGCTGCGCCGCCGCGACGGCTTCGCCTCCCGCTGAACAGACGTCGGACAGGTGTCCCGGCTCAGACCGGGATCACGCAGAAGGCTGACCACATCGACGGCCGGATGAGCACCAAACTGACCAGCTACCGTCCTCAACTGGCCAACTGAAGCGCTCAGTCACAGCGCACCGTCGGCGTAGCTGGCGGCCTACCACAGACGGCGCCCGGATGGCGGGGCGACCTCAAGACAGCATGGCTCCCCCACCGGCCTGGGCCGAACGCCACGCCCGGCCCCGCCATGCGACCGATTCCAGTCACAACCCTGTTCCCTGGCCGAATCCAGTACCATCCTGAGGCCGCGGTGATCCTCTTCCTCCCCCAGGCGGAGACCCCCGCCCCATGGCCCCGTCCGTGTGCTGTTCACCTGGGCGCGCCGCGCCGTCCCTCCCCGCCTCCCCACGGGAGGGCCGACGGCTGCGCAGACCCCGCACCGTGTGCGCCCTCTACACGCTTGCCCCGCCGATGCCGTTTGGCCCGCTCGACCTGCCGCAGCAGCAGGTCCGCGAACTGGATGATCTCTGCCGCCTCGGTCGTCGAAGTCGACGGTGCGGTGGCTGGCTGGGGGACCATCCCCGCGGGTGCGGGGAGCAGCCCGGGGCGACCTGGAAGCGCATCTCCGGCTTGGGACCATCCCCGCGGGTGCGGGGAGCAGCCCCATCTGGTTCACCAGAACCTTGGCCTGGTCGGACCATCCCGCGGGTGCGGGGAGCAGCGGGAGGCCTGGACAGGCAAGATGCCGACCCGAGGACCATCCCCGCGGGTGCGGGGAGCAGATCACCTGGTACGCGCCAAGCGCCCCGATGCTGGGACCGTCCCCGCGCCCGCGGGGATGGTCCCCACTCCGTCGAGGAGTACCGGCCGGACAAGTACTGCTCCCCGCACCCGCGGGGATGGTCCCCATCGCTCGCGCTCACCTTCCCGGAACCAGCGCTGCTCCCCGCGCCCCCGGGATGGCCCCCTCGTCGAATCCACCGACGGCCGCTGTGTCATGCTGCTCCCCGCACCCCCGGGGATGGTCCCTCTGTCCGCGCCTATGCCCGTCAGCGGTGGGAAGCTTCGCGCTGGTTCCTCCAAGCCGACGGCGAGTCCGGGAAGCGCTTCGGCAACGAGACCATCCGCGTCACCCCTGACGGCGAAGTGTCGATCAAGCTTCCTGCCCCTCTCGCTCACCTGGCGAACGCCCGGCACGGCCGGTACGTCCTGTCCTCAAAGGCCGCCTTTGCATTCCGGGGCACCGAGTGGCGCGACCGCATCGAAGTGAACCGGGCCGTGGCATACCGCATCCACCTGGACGTGGCCCGCGACCGCTGGTACCTCACCGCGTCGTGGACCCGGCCGGTGGTCAAAACGATCCCGTTGGAGATGGCGCGTGCCGCTGGCATGGTCGGCGTGGACACCAACGCCGACCACTTCGCCGCCTACCAGCTCGACGTCCACGGCAACCCCGTCGGCGACCCGCGCCGGTTCTTCCACGACCTCACCGGCACCGCCAACCATCGAGACGCCCAGATCCGGCACGCCATCAGCCAGTTGTTGCACTGGGCCAAGCGCTGCGGTGTCGCGGCGATCGCCATCGAGAACCTGGACTTCACCGCCGAGAAGACCCGCGAGAAGCACGGCCGTAAGAAGCGGTTCCGTCAGCTCATCTCCAACATCCCGACCGGCAAACTCAAGGCCCGACTGGTTTCCATGGCCGCAGAGCAGGACATGTCGATCGTCGCCGTCGATCCGGCGTACACGTCGGTATGGGGCGATGAGCACTGGCGCAGGCCCCTCACCAGCAACAAGCGAAAGATGACCCGACACGATGCCGCTGGCGTCGCGATCGGGCGACGCGCCCTCGGGCACCCGATCCGGCGACGGACGGCACCGCCCCACGACGACCAGAGCGATCGTCGTGGGCATCGGACCGCCCAGGCCGGATCGGGTGCCCGAGGGCGCAAGGAATCCCGCCCACCCGTCACGGAGCGTGCACACGATGCACGTCGCCGGACGGGGACTCAGCGAACGCGGGAGACCAGCCCATCCAACACCGTTCGGGATGCGCGCAGTTCCGGGACGTGGCATCAGATGCCACTCCTGGACACTGTTTAGGAACGGTGATACCGAGACCCCGAAGTGGTCGGGGGCGCAGGCTCAGTCGGCCGCCGCGACTGCGTCCCTGATGAGGCGGTGAGCGGCCGCGTCGGTGCGGGCGACGTCATGGGTCACCAAGCGGTCCTGGCACAGACCGCGCAGGCCGGAGACGAGGAGTGTGGCCGCTGTCCGCGCCTGCTGTGGCGGGTGACCCAGGCGGACGTAGGCCGCGGCGATGGGGCCGATCATGACCTCGACGGTCTCGGCCG
This sequence comes from Streptomyces sp. NPDC107546, assembly GCF_055639175.1. Lineage (NCBI taxonomy): Bacteria > Bacillati > Actinomycetota > Actinomycetes > Kitasatosporales > Streptomycetaceae > Streptomyces > Streptomyces sp. NPDC107546. The sequence continues at coordinate 35,789 of NZ_JBVKBA010000033.1, forward strand.
CGATGTCGCCGTACTGCTCGGGATCGGTGGCGGCCAGGCTGAGCAGCTGTAGCAGCATGCGGACCGGCCCGGACTGCTCCCCGACGGTCATCGCTTCCCACAGGGTTTGGGCCGCCTCGCGCAGTCCCGCGCTGTCGCGGACGTCGTCGAACATCGCGTGCGCGTCGGGACGGCTGGCGGCCAGTGCCTGGGCCAGTAGGTTCTCCCGGCTGCCGAAGTAGTACAGCAGCATCCGCTTGGTGGTGCCGATCGACTCGGCGAGCGGACTCAGCGACATCTGCGCGACGCCGTGGTGCTGGAGGTGGTGCACCACCTGCTTCAGCAGCTCGGCGCGCTTCTCGGCGTTGACGGGGCGAGGCACGCTTTGACTGTACCGACCGGTACGCGTAAGGTCCAGGAAGACGTAGATGTGCCGATCGGTACGTTAATAGAGTGGCGCCATGGCGACGGTCAGGCGCGGCACAGCCGAGAGGGGCGCCGTGAAACTGGTTGGACCGCGAACAGTGAAGGACCACCGGTACCGGAGAGGCGGCCACGGGGTGACCGGGCATCCGGTCGGCCGTGTGCCCCGCGGGCTCTGCGACCTGGGTCGCCATGACGGCCAAGGGGTGGTCCTGTGAAGCACCGGATCGAGCGTCCCCGGGGCATATCCGTGGCCAGAGTCCTCGTCGAGACCCTCACGATCCCGGCAGTGCTCTTCCTCGGCCTGCTCTTCTGCTTCCCCATGGCCTTTCACCAGCCCCAGCCCCACCATGCCAAGCTCGTGGTCGCTGATCTCGCGGTGGAACGCAAGGTCGACACCGCTCTGCAGGTGCAGCGTCCCGGCGGGTTCGACGTCACCGCCGTGGCAGATGCCCGGGGAGCCCGCCGGGCGGTGCTGGACCGGGACGCCGTGGCCGGCTTCGCCACCAAGGGCAGACATGCCGTGCTGTACGTGGCCGGGGCCAACGGCGCGTCCCTCGATCAGGCGCTGACCAAGGGCTTCACCCAGCTCGCGGCGCACAACCACCAGAAGCTCACCGTCACGGACGTAGCCCCCACCATCAGCAAGGACGGGTCCGGCGCGACCCTGGTCTACTTCGGGATCGCCTGGAACGTCCCCGGCTACATACTCGCCACCACCCTGCTGCGGGCGGTGACCTTCAACCGGCGCAAGAAGCTGATCACGATCGCGGGCGTCGCTGGCCTCTTCAGCGCGGTGGGCTTCCTCGTCGGCACGGGACTGGGCTTCTTCCCCAACGACCCCACAGCCCTGGCGATCGCCTTCCTGCTCACCACGGCCGTGGCCACGTTCTCCCTCGGCATGGCGCCCTTCGTCAAGCACTTCTTCCCCCTGGCGGGTCTGGGCCTGTACGTCGTACTGAGCGTTCCCTCCAGCGGCCTGGTCCCCGTCCAGCTGCTGCCGGGGTTCTTCCAAGCCCTGCACGCCGTCATGCCGCTGGGCAACGCGGTCGACGCCCTGAGAGGAGTGCTGTACTTCGACGGTGCCGGGGTGCTGAAGCCGGTTCTCGTGCTGTGCGGGTGGATCACCGCGGGGATGGCGCTACTGGGCCTGGACGCGTGGCGGCACCACCGCATGGCCGTACGACGGGGAGCGGAGGGCGAGCCGGAGGACATTCCCGAACCGCCGGTGGAGGACCCGTCCCTGGAGGCGCCCACACCGACCGCGCTGCCGGTCCACCCGCACCACTTCGGCGAGCCGTTGCCGATGCTGGAGGGCACCGTCCGCGACGGCGAACAGCAGCCCGTCCGCCATGCCGCGGTGACCGTCATGGACACCGGCGGCCGGCAGTTGGTGCGGACCACGACGAACGCACGGGGCGAGTACGCCGTGACCGGTCTGCCCGAGGGATACATCAGCGTCGTCGTCTCGCACCCAGGCCGAGACCCCCTCGTCCACCAGAAGCTGCTGCAGTCCGGGGTGGCCGTTCGGGCCGACTTCACCCTGCATGACCGGCGCAACGGGACATCAGTCCGCGCGGGCACTCAACGCCTCGACCTCGGACACGCGAGACACGGATCTTGAGACCACACGGATGGCGCCGGCCGGGGCCGACGTGGTTGATGCGCCCTGCTCGATGCACACCGCGACGATCTTGGTTTCCCGGGAAGCCGCCGCCCCCGCGTGGCGGTGGCCCCCGGCGCCATCGCACGGCCGGAGGATGCGGCCGAAACCATCGCTTGAGCAACATGAGCAAGCGGTACACGGCCGAGTTCAAGCGGGACGCGGTCGCGCTGGTCCATTCGTCGGTGAAGACGGTGACCGAGGTTGCCCGGGAGATCGGCGTGAGCCCGGAGGAACTGCGGAACTGGGTGAACCAGGACAAAGCCGACCGGGGCCAGGGCCCGAAGGGCGCGCTGACCAGCGACGAGAAAGAAGAACTGCGCCGCCTGCGACGGGAGAACCGGGAACAGCAGCAGACCATCGAGGTCCTGAAAAAAGCCGCGGCCTTCTTCGCGAGGGAGTCGACGAGGTAGCCGCGCGCTACGCGTTCATCGACGCGGAGAAGGCCACCGAGAACAACCCCGGTGGTCACAGTGTCACCCTGATGTGCAAGGTGCTGGGCGTGTCCCGTTCGGGCTACTACGCTTACCTCGCCGCCCGGCCCATGGCCGAGGAACGCGCCCGCCGGGAGGACGAACTGGTTGCCCAGATCCGGCATATCCACACTGCGTCCCGCCGCGCATACGGCGCCCCGAGGATCACGGCGGCGCTACGCAGGAAGGGGCGGCGGATCCACCGGAAGAAGGTCGAGCGGTTGATGCGCGAGCGTGGCATCAGCGGGATCACCCGCCGCCGGCGCCGTGGCCTGACCCGGTCGGACAGGAAGGCGTCCGCGTCGCCGGACCTGGTCGGGCGTGACTTCACCGCCGCCGAGCCCGGCACGAAACTGGTCTCCGACATCACCTACCTGCCCACGCTGGCCGGCTGGTGGTATCTCGCCACGGTGATCGACCTGGCGACTCGCGAGGTCGTCGGCTATGCGATGGCTGACCGCCATCGGGCCGGGCTCGTCGTCGACGCGCTGAGGATGGCCGCCGGCCGAGGCGGGCTGAGGGCCGGGCATCGCGCACTCGGATCGCGGTTCGGAATACACCTCACACGAATACCGCACTCTCATAAGGGAGTTGGGTATTCGGCAGAGCATGGGAAGAACGGGCTCATGCTACGATAACGCCGCAGCTGAGAGCTTTTTCGGGCTGCTGAAGGCGGAGATCGGCACCACGATCTGGGCATCCCACGAGGCAGCTCGCGCCGATGTCTTCCGCTTCATCAAGGTCGAGTACAACCGCACCCGCCTGGGGAAGCATCGCGTCTACGGATACGTCACCCCGGTCGAGACCAGGGCCCTGACGGCACAAGACCTCGCCCCTGCAGCGTAACCATCCGCTGTCCACGATCACGGGGAACTTCACTCGGGAGCCATGTCCATCAGTGCGTGCAGGCATGCTGCAGTACGAGAACAAGGCTGACACCGAGGACGAGTGCGATCACTCCCAGGACCATCACTTTCGTCTGATCGCTCATCTGCGGCCGTTCCTTCGTGCGGAGGGCTCGGTTCCTACCGGCGACTCGGAGTCCTTGACGGCCCGGACAGCGAGCCCGCCGTCGCCCGCACTGCAGGCCCGCATGACCTGCCGGACACACCCGACATCCGCGCGGGCGAGGGGAATGGGGCTACTGGTTTTCTGCCTGGTCAGAATGGCACGGCAAGGAACTGAGGCGCATCACATGATCTGGTGATCGGTCCGACCGTTCCCTCCCCTGTCGCGAGTAACTCCTCCTTACTGGTGACCGTGCGATGGCGAGGAGATACTCGACGACGCGCACAGGGATCGCCCTGAGTCGATCTTTCTGCGGTCGAGCCCGAAAGGGACGCCCTGAAGAAGGGCGGCGGGTCGCACGCCGACCAATCACTCGATCGTGCGATGTTCCTCACTCTTTTCCGATCCATAGTGATTCCTGTTAGCGATCGATAAAACAAGGAGAAATGACCATGGAAAAGCTCGCACATCGCATCGGGATTGTGACTGCGTCTCTTGCAGTCGCCACAGGTGCTCTCTTCGCTGCCGGCGGTTCCGCGAGTGCGGCCGCTTTTTCGGCGGACACGCCCACCCCCGCCCAATCAGGTGTGGTTGCGGGGACGGGAGCCACCGGCTGGAACAACGGCGGGTACGTCGGAGTCAGGAGTGAGGGCTACCGCCACCACGGGAACCCCTGGGACGGGCACTGCGGCCGCTACGCCTACGACCGCTTCGACCGCTTCTACCCCTGGGTCTGGGACCAGCTCACGGAGCTTGGACACGTCAACTGACCCTGGGTGTCCGTCAACGCGAACTCCCCGCCCCAGCATCACAGCCCGAGCAACCGGCAGCGCCAAAAGCCGCCGTGGCTGGCAGTCGGCCAGGAGAGTCACTGACAGAAAATGTCATTCCCCTATCCCCTCGTTGAAGGTGATGAGCCGACAATGACTGACACCGTCATCTGGTTGATCGGATTCCGCTACTGCATTGCCCCCGATCGTATAATTCGGTGCTTCTACCTGGTCGACAACGCCAGGGACCAGCAACAGGCTCGGCGGATCGCCGCCGAACGGGCGGAGACACCCGCCGAACGTGGACGACGCAAGCACCTCATTCTTGACCAGGCATGGACCGAAATACGGTGCCTGCACTGTGACTCCATCGGCAGATGGAACTTTGAGCTCGCGGAGGATTCCCGCTGGACGTCGTCCGCCACGGCCCAGCATGGCAGCGCCAAACCGGTCATGGTGTAGTAGCGGTGAGTCAGTCAGAGCTGGGGAGCGTAGCGAGGGTTTGGCATGGGTGGGACGGTCTTGGACAGGCTGTCCCACCAACGTGTGTCCGCGCCGCATCTAAGCGTTGTCCCGTAATCCCACGAGGCTGAGGGTCATGCTGCGTCAGGGTCGGCGCCGATGGCACCGGCCGAGCGAAGCGAACGCCCGAGGTCTCCGGTGAGGATGCGGGGGTGTCGCCACCACCACCACAGGTCGGGGCCGGGCAGCATGTGGAACTGGTCGAGTGCTTGGCCGTCGTCGTCGATGGTCGCGGCCTTGTACCGGTCGTCCAGAGCTTTGATCTGCGGGGTCCAGAGCTGGACGATGTGTTCGTCCAGCAGGAGCCACGCCTCGTGCAGCCAGTCTCGGCAGTAGAGGTCGTTGGTGTACTCGTAGACGTCCTCGCCGTAGCCGCGCTCGATGACGCTCACCAGGGCGGCCCATGTGTTCACCCTTTCAGCGACTGTGAATGCCGTCCGCCAGCCGCACTGGTGCAACAGCTCTCCCACCTCGGTTTCAGTAGCCACGGGCGCGAGGCTCTCACGCCGAACCTGTCCGGGCGACCGAGGTGTGTCCCGCCAGAGGCTGCGGGCCCGGAGCATGATCAAGGTGAGACGATCTCGCGCTCAACTCATTCTGAGACGATCAGTGAATCAACATCCAACAGGCGAGTTGAAGATCTGCACGCGCCAAGGGCATCGTCGGCGTCTGGTCAGTCAGGTCCAGGTGCCCAGTTCGGAGGCGCGGAAGACGGTCGGTGTCCGGCCGACGCGGTGCCGGAAGAACTTCGTGAAGACCGTGGAACTTGGGAACCCGAGTCGTTCGCCGATGGCGGCGGCGGACAGATCGGTGTGGACCAGCAGGCGTTTCGCCTCCAGCAGGACGCGGTCGTCGATAAAGCGCTTGGCGCCGGACCCGGTGGCGGCGCGTGTGGCCCGGGTGAGGGTGCGGGCGCTGTAACGGAGCTCCCTGGCGTAGTCCTCCACGCGGTGGCTCCGGGCGTAGTCGCGTTCCACCGCATCGCGGAAGCGGTGGAACACGTCATTGCCGAGCTGGCCGCCGCCTTGGGAGCCCTGCAGGTGGGCGAGGTGCAGGACGAGGGTGGCGAGCAGGTGCCCGAGCACCTGGATGTGCACGTCCAGGGGGAGGCCGGCGAGCTCGCGGTACTCCCTCTCCAACAGTTCGAGGACTCGCTGCAGCCGGTCATGAGCGGCGAAGTCCGGAACGAGCAGGCCCCGCGGCGGGGGCCGGTCCGCGTCGGCGGCCTGTGCGGTGGCCGCGCCGAGGAAGCCGGGCTGGAAGAGGATGACGACGCCCTCGGCGGCCGTGAGGTCGGAACGGTACTGGTGGATCTGCCGGGGGCGGGCCCACAGCCAATGGCCCTCGTGCAACTGGTGCTCGGTGAAGTCCAGCGAATAGCGCAAAGAGCCGGTCCGCACGGTGAGCACCTCGTGGAAAGCCGCCCTCGACGGGGAGTACGGGTCGATGTTGTGACTCGCGGCACGCGCGGCCAGCCCGGGGAAGTCGAGGACCTCGATCCCCGGTGGAGCTCCCACGGACGACTGGTACGGGATGTCCGTGACATCAGGTTGACCGTTTTTGCTCATAGCGTGTCCCCAGCGTACTGCGCTGTGGCTGCAATCCGTACCTAGCGTGGTGAACGCACGGAAGCGCGGGTGACCGAAAGAGTCCGTGGCTTGCCGTCTTCCCTGCCGTGCGCCAGAGAAAGGGATACGACGTGCGATTGATCGTGGGCATGACAGGCGCGACGGGTGCGGTGTTCGGCATCCGTCTGCTGGAGTGTCTGAGCCAGCTACCGCAGGTGGAGACGCACCTGGTGCTCAGCCGCTGGGCGCGCGCCACCATTGAGCTGGAGACCAGGCTCTCCGTCCGCGAGGTCGGCGAGCTCGCCGACGAGGTGCACGCACCCGGGGACCAGGGCGCCACCATCTCGTCGGGCTCCTTCAGGACCGACGGCATGATCATCGCACCGTGCTCCATGAAGACCCTGGCGGGAATCAGGGCGGGCTTCGCGGACGGGCTGATCGGCAGGGCCGCCGACGTCGTCCTGAAGGAACGGCGCAAGCTCGTCCTGGTGCCGCGGGAGACGCCGCTGAGCGAGATCCATCTGGAGAACATGCTGGCGCTGACGCGCATGGGGGCGGCGATGGTGCCGCCCATGCCCGCCTTCTACAACCACCCGCGATCCGTCGACGACATCGTCGACCACGTCACCGCCCGCGTCCTCGACCAGTTCGACCTGCCCGCGCCCGCCGCCGAGCGATGGGCGGGCATGCGCGCCGCACGCGGGCTCGAGCCCGCCGTCTGACCGGCCGCGTCACCACGTACCAAGGAGTTCCACTTCCTCATGGCTTACGACGACCTTCGCAGCTTTCTCCATGTCCTCGACAAGGAGGGCCAACTTCTGCGCGTCACCGACGAGGTGATGCCCGAGCCGGACATCGCCGCCGCGGCGAACGCGGCACCGCGTATGGGAGATGCGGCCCCCGCGCTGTACTTCGACAACGTCCGGGGCTTCACCGACGCCCGCATCGCGATGAACGTGCACGGCTCGTGGGCGAACCACGCCCTGGCGCTCGGTCTCCCCAAGGAGACGGGGACCAAGGAGCAGGTGGCCGAGTTCATCCGCCGTTGGGAAAACTTCCCCGTGCAGCCCGAGTGGCGCGCGGAACCCCTCTGGGCGGCGAATGCCGTTGAGGGCGGTGACGTCGACGTCTTTCAGGTGCTCCCGCTGTTCCGCCTCAACGACGGCGACGGCGGCTTCTACATCGACAAGGCCGCCGTCGTCTCCAAGGACCCGGAGGACCCGGACAACACTGGCAAACAGAACGTCGGCATCTACCGTATCGAGGTCAAGGGCAAGCGCAGGCTCGCCCTGCAGCCGGCGCCGGTGCACGACATCGCCCTCCACCTGCGCAAGGCCGAGGAGCGGGGCGAGGACTTGCCCGTCGCCATCGCGCTCGGCAACGATCCCGTCATCTCCATCGTCGCCGCGACTCCTATGGCGTACGACGAGAACGAGTACGAGCTGGCCGGGGCACTGCGCGGTGCGCCGGCGCCGATCGCGAAGGCTCCACTGACCGGGCTGCCCGTGCCGTGGGGCAGCGAAGTCGTCATCGAGGGTGTCGTCGAGGGACGCACAAGGGAGATCGAGGGTCCGTTCGGCGAGTTCACAGGTCACTACTCCGGCGGACGCTCCATGCCTGTGATCCGCATCGACCGGATCTCCTACCGCACCGACCCTGTGTTCGAGCATCTGTATCTCGGCATGCCGTGGACCGAGATCGACTACTTGATGGCCGCCAACACCTGTGTGCCGATCCATCAGGAGCTGAAGAAAGACTTCCCGGATGTGCAGGCAGTCAACGCCATGTACACGCACGGACTCGTCGTCATCGTCTCCACGAAGAAACGTTACGGCGGCTTCGCCAAGGCGGTCGGCACACGGGTGCTGAGCACGTCGCACGGCCTGGGCTACGCGGCCACCGTCATCGTCGTCGACGAGGACGTCGACCCCTTCAACCTGACCCAGGTGATGTGGGCGCTGTCCACCAAGATGAACCCGGCCCACGACCTTATCCGGCTCCCCGCCATGTCGGTGGTGCCGCTGGCCCCACAGGCCGACACGCCGGGCATTGTCGACAAGCTGATCATTGACGCCACCACCCCCGTCGAACCCGAACGGCGAGGTGACCGCAGTTCCCGGGTGCGTGACCTGCCCGAGACCGGTGAATGGCTCACCAGGCTGCAACGGCTAGCTGCCGCCCGCTGACCCCACCCGACCCCCCACTTCGCAAGGACCTGTGCCATGGACACCTCCCCGACTTGCCCCCGTTGCGTCCACGAGAGTGTCGAGACGCTCTTCACCTCACCCGTCCCGGGCGTGTGGGACGTGCTCCAGTGCCAGCGGTGCCTGTACACGTGGCGCACCAGCGAACCGGCGCGCCGCACCCGGCGCGACCATTACCCCGAAGAATTCAGGATGAGCCCCGAGGACATCGAGAACGCCGTCGAGGTCCCCGCCGTCCCTCCGCTCCTGCCGCGCGACCAACTGATCGTTCTCGAATGAGTTGAGACGATCTCGCCGTGGCTGGTGTGATCACAGCGTCGGAACTCCTGGATAGCTCCGTTTACCCGGGCTGAGCCCGCGACAGTTCGGCAAGCTCGTGACCGCGTTGCGGCGGGAGGGCACCGACCCAGTACGGAAAGGTCGCCCCTGAGGCCTGCCGCTGGAGGAGAGACTCTTGCTGGTGGCCGCGTACTGGCGAACGAACCTCACCCTGCGGCAGCCCGCCCCGCCGTTCGGGGTCTCCAAGTCGGCCGCGGACCGGATCATCGCCCACCTCGGGCCATCGCTCGCCCTGCAGCCTCGCAAGAGGTTTCCGGAGGGACACTGTGCTGATCGTCGACGGCACCCTGGTCCCCACCCGTGACCACACGATCGCCGAGCAGTCGAAGAACTACAGGTACTCCACCAACCACCAGGTCGTCATCGACGCCGACACCCGCCCGGTCGTCGCCGTCGGCCGGCCAGTCCCGGGGAACCGCAACGACTGCAAGGCATGGGAGCTATCCGGAGCAAAGAACGCCATCGGCCGAACCACTGTGATCGCTGACGGCGGCTACCGGGGCACTGGCCTGATCATCCCTCACCGCCGTGACCCCGGCCAGGCCGAACTCCCGGCCTGGAAAGAGGAACACAATGCCTCGCATCGCAAGGTCAGGGCTCGCGTCGAGCACACCTTCGCCCGGATGAAGAGCTGGAAGATCCTCCGCGACTGCCGCTTGAAAGGCGACGGCGTCCATCACGCCATGCTCGGCATCGCCCGCCTCCACAACCTCACCGTCATCGGCTGAACCGAGAGCAGGCAGGTCAGCAAGCAGGACCGTGATCCATTTACGGGACAGCGCTTAGTGACAGCGGCGAGCGCGTACTTGGTGGCGACGCCGCCATCCGGACCAGTTCACCGCGTGGTCGCGGCATGCAGGAGGGTGGCGGGCTTCAGTTGCCAGCAAGACGACGGATTTCAGCTGGTGTGAGGTCCCCGAGGTCGGGTGCGTCGGCCGGGTCACCCCATTTTCTCACTTCTGGACGGCCATCACCGCGAGGAACGCGTGGGCGAGCATGGTGAGCGTGATGTGCCGGCACCGTCCCATGTAGCGGCGGACCTCGTACTCCTACGACAGTGGCCGCCAGCGGGACGCAGGCGAGGTAGTACGCGATTTCGTCGGACTTGCTCATGCTGCGGCGGGCCGGCATCCGCCGCTGCCGGGTCGGCTCGTCGCCGTCGAACTCCCACGCTGCGGGCAAGCGGGCGGCTGCCCAGTCGTAGAACCGTTCGCCCTTGGCTCCCGCACCCGCCGACAGATGCTGCCATGCCTCGGGCGGGGCCTGGGCGAGGACGTGGTCGATGCGCGGGCCGTGCACGGGCTGCGACTTGGACACGGCGAAGAGCGGCGGGGTGCCGGCGTCGATGGCGCACCCCGCCCGCTCACCGCGGCAAGACCAGTCAAGCGGCGAAACGATCAGGATCGGCGGCCTTCCAGTCCACAGCCCAGGACTCCGGCGGCTCGATCAGCAACTGCCCCGGGTCCAGCCATTCATAGAGCTCCGCGTAGGAGCGGACCGTGACCGGATCCACGCGCCGGCGCAGCATGTGCGGGCGCAGCTCGGCCGGTCCGTTCACGCCCAGCGAGGCGATGATCTTCAGGGAGCTGTTCACCGTGGCGGACTGGAAGCGCTGGACCCGGACCGACTTGTCGTCGACGTGCAACGCGCGGGCGCGGCGCGGGTCTTGTGTGGCGACTCCGGCGGGGCAGGTGTTGGTGTGGCAGCTCTGCGCCTGGATGCAGCCGATCGCGAACATCATGGCGCGAGCCGCGTTGGTGAAGTCGGCGCCCTGCACCATGCGCTTGACGATGTCGGCTCCGGTGGCCACCTTGCCGCCGGCGCCGATCCTGATCCGGTCCCGCAGGCCGGCGCCGACCAGAGCGTTGTGGACCGTGATGAGGCCCTCGGTGAGGGGGCTACCCAGATGGTCGGCGAACTCCAGCGGGGCGGCTCCGGTGCCGCCCTCCGCTCCGTCGACGATGATGAAATCGGGCGCGGTGCCCTCCTCGATCATGGCCTTGCACACCGCCAGGAACTCGCGCCGGGAGCCCACACAGAGCTTGAAGCCGACCGGCTTGCCCCCGGACAGCTCGCGCATCTCGGCGATGAACCGGATCAGTTCCCGTGGGGTACTGAAAACCTCGTGGTACGGGGGTGAGATGACGGTCCGACCTTCGGGGACGTCGCGTACCCGGGCTATCTCGGCGGTGACCTTCTCCCCGGGCAGCACTCCTCCGATGCCGGGCTTTGCTCCCTGGGACAGCTTCAGGGACACGCACTTCACGCTGTCGTGAGCGGCCTTGTCCGCGAACCGCGCCCGGTCGAAACGGCCGTCCGCGGTGCGGCAGCCGAAGTATCCGGTGCCGATCTCCCACACCAGGTCGCCACCGTGACGCAGATGGTATTCCGACAGGCCGCCCTCACCGGTGTCGTGAGCGAATCCCCCGAGGGCGGCGCCCCGGTTCAGGGCGAGGATGGCGTTGGCGGACAGCGAGCCGAAACTCATCGCCGAGACATTGAACAACGCCATGTCGTAGGGCTTGGTGCAGTCTGGACCGCCGATGCGGACCCTCGGCTGCTCCGACGGCACCGGGCGTGGCCTCATCGACGACTCGAAGTACTCGTAGCCTTCGGCATAGACGTTCCGTTCGGTCCCGAACGGTTGCTCCGCCTCCAGGCCCTTGGCGCGCTGATAGACGAGACTGCGCACATCCCGGTCGTAGGGACGGCCGTCGTAATTGCGCTCGATGAAATACTGCTGCAACTCCGGCCGGATCGACTCCAGCATGAAGCGCACATGTCCCAGCACAGGGTAGTTGCGCAGTACCGAGTGGCGCTTTTGGAGGAGATCATAGGCACCCACACCCGCCAACGCCGCGCACAGCAAGGCGGCCGGCCACCACCAGGGAGACACGGTCGACGCGAAGGCTCCGAATGTAGCTGCCAGGGCTCCGATAAATGCGATCGCTGAAATTCTAATCACCTGCGAAACCTACTCCTGCCCCAGCCGCGTCACAAAGTTTCAATGATGCGATATGCGGCACATTCGCCGGACGGAAGTCCTATCAGCTCGGCGTGTGCGAATTTCGTCACGCCGGCCCGGCCTGGACCGAATCGCGGGCATAACGCCCGGCCCATGCGGCCAGTATCGTCGCGACATAGCAGGCGTCGGCACGATCGGTGAGCAGATGGTCGGCACCGTCGATCGCTACGAAGGACTTGGGGTGCCGTGCCGCCTCGAGGATCTGCTGGGCGTTCTCCACACCCACCGTCTCGTCGATCGGCGAGTGCAGCACCAGGAGCGCGTGACGCAGCCGGCGGATGCGCTCGGCCTGAGGCTGCGCGGCGATGTCGTCGAGGAATTCCCGACGGATGTGGAACACGCGACCTCCGAGACTCACCTCGGCCTCCCCGTGCCGCTCGATCTCGTCCCGCCTGCCACCGAAAGTGCTCACGACGTGCTCCGGGTCCGCAGGCGCAGCGATCGTGGCCACCGCCGCCGTCTCGGGTATCCGGTGTGCGGCGGCCAGCACGGCCGCACCGCCCAGCGAATGCCCGATGAGGATCGACGGAGCCGTGAAGTGCTCACGCAGGTGGTCGGCGGCACGCACGAGATCGTCCACATCGGAACTGAACGTACTGTCGGCGAAGTCACCCCCGGACTCGCCGATGCCGGTGAAGTCCACACTGAGGACCGCGATTCCGCGTTCGGCCAACTCCCGGCAGATCCGAGCGGCTGCCAACCAGTCCTTGCCGCATGTGAAGCAGGGGGCGAATACGGCGTACGCCCAAGGCGTCCCCTCCGGCAGGTCCAGGCGTGCCACGAGCGGGACGCCCTGCGAGCCTACGAACTCGATTTTGCTACTGCGCCTGGACATCCCGGCCCTCCACGCCCCCGACCCCGATCTGGTTTCGCGTGCCACTTTTCTTCTGCAGACGACCGCCGAGTCAAGAAGACTCGAGCGATGTCAACTCTCTGGACAGAGTGGACCGGAAAGGAACTGAGAACATCGCACAATCTAGCGATTCATGTGACTACCAGGTCTCGACTCAAGCCCACAATACATACCTGCAGCATGGCTCCAGCTGGGCAGCAGTCAATCACTAGATCATGCGATGCACTACGCACCTTCCTGATCGAAACTGGCCGCGTTAGCAGTTTCTACTCTCCGGAAACCAGGGAGTGATTGTTTTGCGCACCAAGAACAAGCTCGTACGGCGTACAGCGACCGCCGCCGCCGCACTGGCATTCGCCGGAGGCGCCCTCCTCGTCGCCGGGGGTTCCGCGAACGCGGCTGCTCTTCCGGCCGACGCGCGCGTCCCTGCCCGAGCGGGTGCGGTGGCCGAGACGGGAACCGTCGGTGGGCACCACGACGGACGTCGTGGACACGTCTGGGACTGTTCAACGTACGACCGCTTCTACCCGTGGATCTGGGAGCAGCTGAAGACGTTTGGGTTGGCACGCCCGTAGGGGGTGACACCGGCATCGCCCGCGGCCCGAGAGGTTCGGTGGCACACCGCGGGAATACCCGGAACGACGTATACGGCTGTGCCCATGTGGAATCCGGGAAACCTGCCGGTGTCGGAGGTAGTGCGTGAGGACGGACCGCAAGTGACCAAGGAACACACCGGCCGCCGCGGCCTCACGCCGGACCGCCGCAGGAGGCACACCGCTGAGCTGCTCGCCACGTGCGCCGCCTGTCTCATACCGTGGACCGTGATGCTGGGTCTGACGCTGCCGCCGTCCCACCACGTGCACGAGTGGCGCCTGACCTGGGTCGGATTCGACGTGCTGCTCATCATGGCGTTGGCGTCCACGGCGTTCCTGGCCTGGCGCCGCAGCCGTTCGGTCATTCTGTACGCGCACGCCACAGCGGTCCTGCTGATCTGCGACACCTGGTTCGACATCTCGCTCGACCTCGGAACTGAGGACGTCTGGATGGCGGGGGGCCTTGCCCTGGCCACCGAACTGCCGCTCGCCGCCTTCCTCATCCATCGGGCACACTCCCTGATCGCCCTGCTGCCATGGCCGCCCGCGCACACCGCCATCGGCGACACCGCCGGGAGCTCGACGGAACCCGTCCCGGAGGGGGAGACCCTCCCCCGGGCCTGCGGACGCGTGGATGACCGGAGGGGTTCCGGAGCGCAGATGCCTGGCAGTGGATCAGACGGTGGTGACTGTACGGCTTTGGCATCCAGGTGATTTGGCGAACTGCGAAGCAGAGGAACTGGGCACTCGCAGCGAGCAGGTAGACAGCCGTCGTGGTCGTCCCGACGAGCCCCCACAGGAGGGGACCGGAACAGCACCGCGCGAGCAACAGGCTGGCCAGCGCAGCTAGAGCCGCCATGGGCGGAAGGCGGCCCATATCCAGGTGCCGGTGCCGAATGACGCGGGCCGCGGTTGACCATCCGTCCGCGACACGGGGGAAAGTCCCGCCACGCCGGTACTCCTTCTCGAGCGCCTGGTACGCGGCCCGGTCGGTCTCCGGGCTTAGCCGTCCGCTTGTGATCGGATCGCTGACGGCGCCGTGCCTGTGGCGCCGTCGCGACCAGCATCACCCGTACGTCAGGCGCCGGCATCGCCCATTCACGGGATCCTCGCCGCCGCGCCCCGCCGCCGCAGGCGTCGCTCAGTGCGCCCCGTCGGAGATGCCGCCCCGTTCGATCGCCAGCCGGGTCAGCTCGACGCGTGTGTTGATGCCGAGCTTGGTGAAGATGTGCTTCATGTGCGTGTTGACGGTGTGCACGGACACGTAGAGCCGGTCGGCGATGGCCCGGTTGGTCAGGCCCTCCACGACGAGCGGAATGAGCTTCCGCTCGGACTCGGTCAGGCTCTCCCATCCCGGTGCGCCGGTCGTGTGGTGCCGTGGGGCAGCTGTGCGCACGCCGAACTGTCTGAGGCGCCGCATGATCCGTTCGTAATCGCGCAGGGCTCCGGAAGCCGACGCCAGCTCACCCGCCTCTTCGAAGTACGGGATCGCCGACGTGGTGTCGCCCGACGCGGCCACGAGGTCCCCGAGGTCCTCGCAGGCCGCGGCCAGGGCCAGCCGCCTGCCGGTGCTCTGGTAACCGGTGACGGCGGACGCAAGTGCTCCTCGGTCGTTGTGGAGCAGGCCGTCCACATGGGCACGGACGGTCCCGATGATCTGCTGGCTGTCGTCCTGTTCGGCGAGGGTGCGCAACGCGCCGGACACGGCCTGCGCCAGCGACAGGTCCTCGCCGCGGAGTGCCATGCGCGCGATCCCGGGCCAGTGGGACGGCGGCACCGCAAGCAGCTGTGTCGGCTCGGCGTCCGCGAAGCTGCCGCCCAGCGCCGCCGCCGCTGCGGCGTCCCGGCCCTCCGAGTCGGCCAGGCAGGCGCGCGCGAGCGACACCCACAGGCCGAACCTCTGGGTACTCGTGCCGGAACCGGCTTCGGCGGCACGGAGCTGGTCCCTGGCTTTGGCGAGGTCACCGCGTCTGATCTCCACCAACGCCAGCACAGAGAGGGCCTGGGGATTCAGCTGGGTGATCTCGAGTTCGTCGGCCACCATCAGACTGGACTCGGCCTCCACGGCCGCGTCGTCCAGCGCCCCCTGTTCGAACAGCGCGCAGGCACGGCTCGCATGCCAGTGGGGAAGTGACCAGCCCAGGCCCAGCGCCTCCGCTTCGCGCTGCCCCTCCCGCAGCACCCGCTCGGTGTCCGCGAGCCGGTCGGTGGCGGTCAGCACCGTGGCCAGCCACAGCGCTGGAATCCGCGGAGGCCGCAGGTGGAGTACGCCGGACTCCGTGCCGGCGCGTGCCGTGGCCTCCTCGGCGAGGTCGAGTGCGCGGGCGAGACGCCCACGATAGAAGAACGTCTGCGACTGGAACACCATGGCGCTGACGACGACGGCCGGGTCCTTGCTGCGGTAGGAGGCCTCGACCAGTCCGGTGTCGGTCTGCTCGGCAGCGGTGATGTCCCCGAGGTACACGTGGCCCGTCGCCTTGGTCTTGAGCAGCCGGACCCGCAGGTCGGCCGGCAGCCCGGGAAGGGCCAGAGCCTGCTGGAGATGCGTCATCGCGGCGGCGTCGTCCCCCGCGGCCTGGTGGATCTCGGCGGCCACCAGGCGCAGACGCGCCTCCTGGAGCGGCTCCAGCCGGTCCGACAGGGTGGCGTCGACCAGGTCGAGCGCCTGGTGCACCCGGCGGGTCCGGCCGAGGTACTCGGCGGCGTCGGTCAGCAGGGCGATGCGCCGCCGGTCGTGCAGGGGCAGCAGTCCGGCGATCTGCTGAGCGAGGTCCGCGGCCGCGTCAGGGGCCGACGAGGACAGTTCCCGTACCGCGGTGGTCAATGTGGTCACGGCGTCGTCGTCGACCGGGCCGCCCGACAGGACGACGTGCCAGGCCACCTCGGCCGAACGTGCCCCGATGCCCCGCAGAATGTCGGCGGCCTCCCGGTGCAGAGCGGTCCGTACGGCCGGTGCAAGATTCTCGTGGACAGCCTGCCGGATGAGGTCGTGGCGGAACGCCAGTCGCGGGCCGTCGCCGGAGAGCAGACCGGCGTTCAGCGCCGCCTCGACGCCCGACAGCAGGCTGCCGGCCTGCCTGCCGAGCATGCGGGCGGCCGTACCGAGATCGAACTCCCGGCCGAGGACGGACCCGATCTGGAGCAGGCGCACGGCATCCTCCGGGAGCCGCTCCAGACGCGCGGCGACGCTCCGCCGAAAGCCGACGGGAATGCCGTCGTGCAGCAGGCTCGCCACGCCCGCCTCCACTTTGACGGCGTCCGTGTCGACGAAGGCGCGCACCAGTTCGATCGCCAGGAACGGATTGCCCGCGACGCCCCCCAGGAGCCGGGCCAGCCCGGGTGACGGCTTCGCCCCGAGGACGTCGGCCGCGATGTGCTGCAGCTCCTGCTGCGGCAGGGGGCCGAGGGTCAGCCACCGGGCTCCGAGGCGTTCGAGGTCCTCTCGCACCCTGGCAACGGTCGGCCGCTCGGTCTCCGACCGTACCGCCAGCACCCACAGGATCCGCGAGGCCGCCAGTCGCCGGGGCAGGGTGCGCAGCACCAGGAGCGTGGCAGGGTCCGCCCACTGCGCATCGTCCACCAGCACGGCCACCGGGGCTCGCTGGGCACGCTCCTCCAGAGCGTCCGTGATGCTGTCCAGCAGCCACAGCCGCTGGTCGTCGGTGGCCGTGGCCGCTCGTTCGGAACCGTCGGAGGACTGCAGGGCGGACTGCAGGGCGGCTCCGGCGGCGTACTGGTCGAGCTCGTCGGCCCGTACGGACACCACGTCGAACCCGGATCGCCGTGCCATGTCGTCCAGCTCCGCGAGCAGCCGGCTCTTGCCGACGCCGGGTGCGCCTTCCACGACGACGCAGGCGCCCCGTCCGCCACGCACCGCGTCCAGGGCCTCACGGACAGCGGCCATCTCGCGGCCGCGTCCCCTGAGGCGCAGCCCGTTCATGGCCTGCTTCCCACGCCCACCGGGCCGGTCGCCCGCGGGGTCTGTGCTGCGCATGGGGCCCAGCATGCCGCACGGCCACATCCACCTCAACGCCGGTTCCCTTGTGCCCGGCGCTTTCACCCGGGTGATTGTCGGTTCCGCGCCGTCCGCTCACCCCGTCGCGACGCATGGTTCCGGGCGTCCAGATCTGTTGCCCCCGAGAGGAACATGACGTGCGTACAGGCAAGGAATACCTGGCGGCGCTGAACGACGGCCGCACGGTGTGGGTGGGTGACGAGCTCGTCGACAACGTGGCCACGCACCCCAGCACGAGGGCGTACGCCCGGAGCATCGCCGACTTCTACGATCTGCACCACCGCCCGGACCTTGAGGACGTCATGACGTTCGTGGACGAGGACGGTGTCCGGCGGTCCATGACATGGTTCCAGCACCGCTCCAAGGAGGATCTGCTGCGCAAGCGGCGCTACATGGAGACGGTGCAGCGGGAACTGGGCGGCGGTGCGATCCCGCGCACACCGGACGTCAACAACTACGTCCTGCTGACCTACGTCGACGACCCGGAGCCCTGGAGCAGCCAGTCCGTCGGGACCGACGGGCGGGACCTCACCGGGGGGATCCTCGACTTCTGGAACGTGATGCGGGACGGCGACCTCAACGCGACGCCGGCCTTCGTCGACCCGCAGGCGGACCGCTCGCGCGATTCCGCACAGGCCCACTCCCCCGCCCTGCGGGTGGTCGCCACCTCGGACGAGGGCATCACCGTGCGGGGTGTGAAGGCGATCAGCACCGGCGCGGCCTTCGGGGACTGGATCCACATCGGCGTCTTCTACCGCCCCGGCATCGTGTCGGAGCAGATCATCTACGGGGCGGTGAAGCCCAACACCCCCGGGGTCACCATCATCTGCCGCGAGAGCAACGTCCGCGACGGCGAGGAGGTGGAGCACCCGCTCGCCTCGCAGGGTGACGAGTTGGACAGCATCATCGTGTTCGAGGACGTACTCATCCCCTGGAACCGCGTCTTCCACATCGGCAACCCCGAGCACGCCTCGCTGTACCCACAGCGCGTCTTCGACTGGCTGCACTACCACTCGCTGGTGCGTGCCATGGTGAAGGCCGAGCTGATGCTCGGTCTGGCCCTGCTGATCACCGAGCACATCGGCACCTACCAACTGCCCCCCGTCCAGGCCCGGATCGCCCGGTTCGCCGGCTTCCTCCAGACGCTCAAGGCGCATGTGATCGCCTCGGAGGACGAAGGGTTCTTCACTCCCGGCGGCATCTACAAGCCGAATGTCCTGATGTTCGACTTCGGGCGGGCGTACTACATCGAGCACATCACCGACCTGACCCACGAGCTCATCGACCTGTCCGGTCGTGCCGCGCTCATCTATCCCACCGAGGGGCAGTGGGAGCGGCCCGAACTGCGGCCGTGGCTAGCGGCGTTGCAGACCGGACCGGTCGGCAGGCCGCACGACCGGCTGAAGATCAGCCGCGTGATCCGCGACATGTTCCTGTCCGACTGGGGCGACCGCATCAGCACCTTCGAGAACTTCAACGGCACACCCCTGCTGGCTATTCGAAGCCTCACGATGAAACGTGCGGAGATGTCCCCCACCGGCAGCATGGCGGACCTCGCACGCAAGGTCTGCGGCATCGAGAGCGTGAGCAGCGACGGGGAGCAGGAGACCGCGTACCTGGCCCAGGCGGACTACGCCCGACGCCAGGACGCCTCTCGTCAGAACGCCTCGTAGCAGGATGCCGGGGCCCGGGTCAGAGCATGCCGCACTCCCGGGCCCTGGCGACCGCTGCGCTCCGGTCGTGTGCGCCGAGTTTGCGGAAGATCGCCCGTACCTGTGTCTTGACGGTGTTGTGGGACACATGGAACTCGGAGGCGATCTCACGCAGTGTCAGCGGACCGCACAGGGCGCGGAGCACCCGGCGCTCCCCGAGCGACAGCTCCTGGGGGCCGGACACGACCAGCGGCACGACGGTGTCCTCGCCGACTCGCCCGAGCAGTTTCGTCAGTGGTCCTGGTGACTCGCACCGGGCCGCTGCCCGCTCGGCCGCCGCACGGGCCTCCCCTGCGGCGGCCGTGTTGTGCTGAGCAGTGGCAAGTCGTGCCCGTGTGACGTGGTACCAGGCGTGCATCTGGGGTTCGCTGCCGGTCCCGGACGAGTCCGCCAGCGCCGCTTCCACGTCGGCCAGGGTCCGTTCGGCCTCGTCGGCCCGTCCCTCATCGAGGAGCAGGCCGGCCCTGCCGATGTAGGCGGGCGCCGCGACGAAGTGCCGCTGCAGGCCGGCCGTCGCGGAACGCGTCCAGGGCTTCGTCGCTCAGCATGCGCGCCGGCCCATGGCGTCCGGCCAGCAGGGCGCGCAGCGCCCGCTGGCCCGGCGCGCGGACGAGCGTCAGGCGGTGCCCGGCGGCATGCGCGTCACGGGTCGCCTCGCCGAGCAGCTCGCCTCGGCCTCCTCGTACCGCGAGGTCCACAGCAGAGCGGTACCGCGGGCCGTACAGGCCAGGGCACGCCAGGAAGTCAATGGGACGGTGCTGGCGAAGACGGTTTCGGCGAGGCGGTCGCCGGTCAGGATCTCCCCCTGGAGCCAGCAGGCCACGGCCTGGGCGACGGCTGCCGCATCAGACACCGTACTGCCCTCGCCGACCGTCTCCGCTACCGGCTCCCTGAGCCGGACCACGTCCAGCCAGCGCCGGGCCGTTTCCGGAGCGCCCCTCGAGAGAGCCGCCATCGCCGCCACCACGCACAGTCTTGCGTCGGCGGCGACCGTGCGGGGCGGCAAGAGCTCCAGCCACCCCGCGACCTCCCGGCTGCGGCCTGCCGAGATCGCCTGTTCCCAGTCCTGGAGTATCGACGCGACGGCGGCGGCCTCGTCACCGCCCCGCACCCAGTGCCGTACGGCCGCGATCGCCTCCGCCATGCCGTGAGTACCACCGAGCCGCCGATCGGTGCAACGGCACGGCGGTCTCCGGCCCTTCGGATCCGAGAAGGTCGCAGAACAGCGCGGACAGTACGCGGTGACGCCGGTATGCCGAGGAATCGGCGGCGACGGGTACGAGCAGTTGGACGGTCCGTGCGAGCTCACGCAGCAGCACGCCCGCCCGGTCCCCGGCGAGGGCCCGGCACGGCCCGGCGCTCAGCTCGTCGAGCACACTGGTGCGGAGCAGGAACCGGCGCTGTTCGGTGGTGAGCCGGTCGAGCACTTCGGTGGCCAGGTACTCGGTGACCGCTCGCCTGCCACGGGCCAGGCCGGCCCTCGTGTCGGCATCGTCCGACGAGCGGGCCAGTGCGCGTCCCATGATGCACAGTCCCGCCGCCCACCCCTCGGTCGCCTCGTACAGCGCGCTCGACATGTCCGGGGCCGGAGCGGACCCGAGCAGATCGGTGAGCACGGCGTGCGCCTCCTCGGGGGTGAAGGCCAGGTCGTGCTGGTCGAGTTCCGCGACCGCGCCCCGAACGCGCAGGGTCGGTACGGGTCCACCCGGTACGTGACGGGTCGACAGAACGACGCGAAAGCCCTGCGGAAGCCCAGTCAGGAAGTCCGAAAGGCTGCGGACCGCGTCGACGTCCGTGATCGATTCCACTCCGTCGAGGATCAGCGCGAGCGGTCCCTGTCCGTCCAGTCTGGTCACGAGGCTCGGCAGGATCTCCTCGAGCCACGCGTCGAGTGTCCACTCGCCGCTTTGGGGGTGGTCGGGCAGTTCCGGTCGTAGGTGCTGCAATGCCCGCAGGATGCCGGCCGAGAGCCGGCCCGGGGCGTTGTCGTACGCGTCCAGGCTGAGCCAGGCGCACGCGCCACGAGTTCCGAGACTTCGCGCCCACTCGGTCAGGAGCACCGTCTTTCCGGCACCGGCGGCGCGGAGACCACCACCACGGGCTCGGCCGACGCGTCCCGCCGGCGCAGCAGCCGGGGGCGGGTCAGCAGGTGCGGGGGCTGGTCCGCAGGACGCAGCTTGAAGGTCGGCACGGAGCTGGTCATGGCACCTTCGATGGAGTCGTCGGGACGAGCTGAGCCCCCGGCGTCCGTGGCTCGCCCGCAGGAGCAGAACGCCGGGGGCCGTAGTGGTCCGGGTCAGGGGTACAGCAGCCTCTGTCGGGCCGCTGTCACCAGCGCTAGCAGGGGGGCCTGAGCGTGCCGAAGTCTCCGCCGAAGTGGAGCAGCGGCCGGCCTTCCACCCGGTGTTCGAAGTGGCGGACGTCGCCCACGAAGATGGTGTGATCGCCGCCGGGCAGTGCCGCGGCGACATCGCACACGACAGCCGCGATGGCGTCCTTCAGCACCGGCACGCCGTGGTCGTCGATGATCTCCACACCCGCGAACTTGTCCGGCTTGGAAACGGCGAAGTTCCGCGCGAGGTGCTCGCTGTCCTCGCCGAGGACGTTGACGGCGAAGCGACCGTGCTCCGCGATCGCGGTTCGCGTGTACAGCTGGTTGCCGATACACACGATCAGTTGGAGCGGCTCGAGGGACAGCGCGGAGACGGCGCTCGCCGTCATGCCGATGGCCGTGCTGCCCGAGCGTGTGGTGATCACGCTGACGCCTGTGGCGAGCCGGCTCATCGTGGCGCGGAAGCCGAAGACCTTGTCGAGGGTTTCACTCATCTGAGGACCTCCGTGAATGCGGGGCCGAACCCCGCGGTGTGATGGAGTGTTCGGCGTCGGCCGTCCTAGTGGATGACCGGCTCTCGTCGTGGTGGCGCCGTGGGGATCAGTCCGTGACGAGGGGTTCGAGGACGAAGGTGTGGCGCAGCAGGGTGTACGGGACCTCGGTCGTTCCCCGGTAGGGCCCGGCGTCGGCCGCGTACGTGCCGTAGCGCTCGATCAGCGACTGCCTGACGCCGAACACCGGATCGGTGTCCAGGTACGGGTCGTCCGAGGGGAAGAGCATGGTGGTCACGCGCTGGAATCCCGAAGCCTCGATCAGCAGGTGCACGTGGGCGGGACGCATGAGCGACCTGCTGGTCGCGCTCATGAGTTCGCCGACCGGGCCGTCACCGGGGATCGGGTAGCTGGACGGGCGAATGGAACGGAAACCGAAGTGCCCTGTCCCGTCGGTACGGAGCAGCGCGCGCATGGCCGGCTCGTCCAAGCCGGGTACCTCCATGTCGTAGTGACCGTCCGAGTCGCTGTGCCAGACGTCCACCGCCGCATCTGCGACCGGCGCTCCCTCGTGGTCCACGACCCGTCCCTCGAAGAACAGCGGGGTACCGGGCAGACCTCCGGAGATGTCGGCGGCGTCGGCCTGCTGCGGCCGGTCCTCCCGGAAGTACGGGCCCAGCACGCTGTTCTGCGTGGCCCGGCTGGGGCGTCGGTTGGTCAGGGCGTCGACCAGCATGGTGACGCCGAGCACGTCGGACAGCAGGATGAACTCCTGACGCGTCGGGGTGCACGTCTGCCCGGTGCGCGTCAGGAAGTCGACTCCCCGAACCCATTCGTCCTGCGTCAGTTCGACGTCGCGGACGAAGGCGTGCAGGTGCCGCACCAGTGATTCCAGGATCTCGGCGACGCGGGAGTCCTTGGTGTTCCGCATGGTCGAGATCACGGCCTCGGTGATGGTGTCACTGGTCAGATCACGCATGACGCGCTCCCGTGGTGGTTGGGTGGTGGGTCGCGGACATGGTCCGGAGATGTCCGTCGCCTGGTGATGTGCACGGCTGCTGCCCTGCCCAGGCGCGGGCCAGGAGGGCGCGTACCGCCATCCGTTCGACCGGTCGCGGGTTCCAGTAGCCGTCCCGCACGATGAGTTCGGCCGCCTGCTCGATGCCCGATTCCGGCATGCCGAGGTCCCGCAGTGCCCGGGGGACGCCGAGCCTTCCCGCGAAGTCGAAGAGACCGCTCGCGGCATCAACCGCCGACAGCGCCTTCGCGATGCGTGCCATGGCCTCGGGCGCCGCCGGTGCGTTGTAGGCGACCACGTGCGGCAGGACGACAGCGTGGGTTTCCGCGTGCGGAAGCCCGAACGTACCGCCCAGCACATGGCACACCTTGTGATGCAGGGCCATGCCCACCGTGCCCAGGCACGTGCCGGCCAGCCACGCCCCGTGCAGGGCGTCGGCCCGCGCCTCGCGGTCGTCCGGACGTTGTGCGACGACCGGGAGGGAGCGGATGAGGGATTCGAGCGCTTCACCGGCCATCAGGAAGGCGAGCGGGTCCCGGTCCTGTGCGTAGAGGGCCTCCACGGCGTGCGCCATCGCGTTGATGCCGCTGACCACCGATGCCGCCGCGGGAAACGTGAACGTCAGGTCGACGTCGTACACCACGGTCTTCGGCAGCACTTCCGGCAGTCGGCGGGTCGTCTTCCGGAGCCCTTCGGTCTCTCCGAGGATCGGCGTCATCTCCGAGCCGGCGTACGTGGTGGGCAGCGCCAGCTGTGGCAGCCCGGTCCGCAGGGCGATCGCCTTGCCGAGGCCGATCGTCGAGCCACCGCCGATGGCGAGGACCGAGTCCGCTCCCACGGTCCTGGCATATGCGACCGCCTTCTGCGTGACCTCGACGGGGGTGTGCGGAGCAGCTTCCGTGAAGGTTCCCACCGCCACCGTACCCAGTACGTCGTGTACCTCCGCTGCCTGGCCCGCTTGACCGGGTGTGCACAGGATGAGCACCCGACGGCATCCGAGGGCATCAGCCTCTTCAGGGATACGGCTGCGTGTACCGCTGCCGAAGACCACCTTGGTGATCTGTCCCCGATGCACGAATGTCTTCATGAGTATTTCCCCAGTCCCGCCGTCTGCTTGGAAACAAGACTCTCGATGCTTGAATGACGGGGGTCAACGGAATCCGCGAGGGATAACGAGCGCCGGCGGTGAAATACCTTGTTCGTGGGACAGGCGCCGCGCGCGGGCTTCTGGCTCTCGACGGATATCACCCATCTGCGGGATGCCGGGGGTGCCCAGGAACTGGGATGGTGGATCCGGAAGTCTGCCAGGCAGCATATTCCTGTCGAAATCACCGAAAGGACGTCCGATGGGTCCGCATTGACGGGCGGCGAGGGTTCACGCAAGAGAGCGCGCAAACCCAGGAATCCGGGCACTTTTCGTGCGTTTCCCAGGCCAGGTGCCGGCAGTCCGGCACGCACCTGATCCACGGCTGAGATCCGGCCGTCGCCCCCACCCCGGGAAGCCGCCACTCGAGAGATCGCCGACATCGCGCAGACAGCCGTCGGCACAGTACTGCGCGAGTCCTCACCACGGCTGGTGATCGAGGTCACCCGGGACTACGGCGGCAGACGGGATGCACGCAGGGGCCATCGGTGCTCCAGGAGCGCATTGCACACCCATTGACAGCCCTCCGACCCGGCGTCCGGGACAGCCCCGGGCCGGAGGGCTCGAGATCTTCTCGCAGGGCCCTGAACCAACAGAGCGATAGATCATCGATCAATGCACTCGCCGACAGGAGACAACGATGCTGGCCGTGCTGTCGCCGATCTTCGCTCTCCTCGCAGCTGCAACCAACGCTCTGGGAACGGTGATGCAGCGCCGGGCCGCCACCCTCGTCCCGCAGTCCGACGCTCTGCGCATCGGCCTCATGTGGGACCTGCTGCGCACCCCGGTCTGGCTGCTCGGCATAGGCGGGGTCGTCCTCTCGGCGATGTTCCAGGGCGCCGCGCTGGCCACCGGTGCACTGGCGATCGTGCAGCCGCTCTTCATGCTGGAGTTGCCGTTCGTGCTGCTGCTCGCGAGCGTCGTCTTCGGGCGCCCGTTGCCCAGGGCCGGCTGGCTGCCCGTAGGCAGTATCGCCGTCGGCCTTGGCCTGGCGCTGTTCGCGGCAGCGCCGACCGGTGGCGCTCTCCGGGCCCCTGCGGCCCGCTGGACGGCGGTGGGAACCTGCTGCCTGCTCGCCGTGGCGGTGCTGTGCAGCGTCGCGGTCAAGCTGCCCAACGGCCCTGGTCGCGCCGCATGCCTGGGGTCGGCCGCTGCCGTCTCCTACTCCCTCACTGCCGCGCTCATGAAGTCCTCGACCGTCGTCCTCAGCCGCCAGGGTATGAGTGCCTTCTTCGCCGCATGGCAGACGTATGCGTTCGCCGCTCTCGGCGTGTGCGCCCTGTTCCTACTGGAGAACGCCATGCAGTCCGGACCACTGGTCGCCTCCCAGCCGGCCCTGACCCTCGGCGACACACTGGTGAGCCTGGCTCTCGGTGTCACGCTCTACGGGGAAAGGCTCCGTGGTGGCTGGTGGCTGACCCTGCAGGTATTCGGGCTCGCCCTGGTGGCGTATGGGGTGACCCGCCTGTCACGTCAGCATCTCATTCCCGCAAGGACGTGAAATACCGGTTCGGTACAACAAAGGCCGGCAACACAATCCTGGGATCGCAGTCAATATCGCCGATCTGCGGGATGGCCAAGTGCACCGTGGCCTCGGAGCGTGGAATCAGGTCTCCAAAATTCACGCGAGCATTCGAGGGTCCGAAGCATGTCGATAAATTGGTCAATACGACCCTGGAGGCCGTGGCGGATGTGCCGGATGACGCGTCGTTGGCCGTGGGTGGGTTCGGGTTGAGTGGCGTGCCGAACGTGCTGATCCAGGCACTGTACGAGCGGGGCGTCGGCGGGTTGTCGGTCGTCTCGAACAACTGCGGGGCAATGGATTCGGGCCTGGCTGTACTGC
This sequence comes from Streptomyces sp. NPDC107546, assembly GCF_055639175.1. Classification (NCBI taxonomy): domain Bacteria; kingdom Bacillati; phylum Actinomycetota; class Actinomycetes; order Kitasatosporales; family Streptomycetaceae; genus Streptomyces; species Streptomyces sp. NPDC107546. The sequence continues at coordinate 61,764 of NZ_JBVKBA010000033.1, forward strand.
TCTCGGCGGGCCGGATCGGACGGGTGACGGGATCGTATGTCGGGGCGAACAAGGAATTCGCGCGCCAGTACCTGGCCGGGGAGCTGGAGGTGGAGCTGATCCCGCAGGGCACGCTCGCCGAACGGCTGCGCGCCGGGGGTGCCGGCATTCCCGCGTTCCACACCCCGGCCGGGGTGGGCACGCAGGTCGCCGAGGGCGGACTGCCCCGGCGCTACGACGGCTCCGGCGGGGTCGCGCTGGCCTCGCCGGCCAAGGAGATGCGGGACTTCGACGGCATCGACTACATGCTTGAGCACGGCATCCGCACCGATTTCGCACTGGTGCGGGCCGCGAAGGGCGACCGGCACGGGAACCTGGTGTTCCGCAAGTCCGCCCGCAACTTCAACCGGGGCCATCGCCGGCAAGGTCACGATCGCGGAGGTGGAGGAACTGGTCAGAACCGCAACGTCGCCCGCATGGCGGCGCTGCTCGCCGGCCTGCCCACCAGCGTGCCCGGGGCGACGGTCAACCGGCTGTGCGCCTCCGGACTCGAAGCCGTGATCCAGGCCGCTCGCGCCATCGCCGTCGGTGACGCCTCCATCGCCATCGCCGGCGGCGTCGAGTCCATGACCCGCGCCCCCTACGTGCTGCCCAAGAACGACAGGCCGTTCCCGGCGGCCCACGCCGAGCTGTACTCCACCACGCTGGGCTGGCGGATGGTGAACCCGGTGATGAACCCGCAATGGACCATCCCTCTGGGGGAGTCGGCTGAGCTGATCGCCGAAAAGCACGGGATCAGCCGAGAGCAGCAGGACGGGTTCGCCCTGCACAGCCACCAGAAGGCCGCCGCCGCCCAGGAAGAGGGCCTGTTCGAAGCCGAGTTGGCGGCCTTCCCCGTCCCGCAGCGCAAAGGGGGACCCCCAGCTGTTCGCGGCCGACGAGTGCGTACGCCCCGACGCCTCCCTCGCCGCGATGGCGAAGCTGAAGCCGGCCTTCCGTACCAAAGACGGCACAGTGACGGCTGGTAACGCCTCCCCGCTCAACGACGGAGCCGCCGCCCTGCTGCCGGCCGACGAGGAGGGCGTGAAGGCCATCGGCCGCGAGCCGCTGTCCCGCGTCTGTGCGACCGGAGTGTCCGCGATCGACCCCGACTACTTCGGCCTCGCCCCCGTCGAAGCCGTCAGCCGGGCCCTGGCCAAAGCCGGCGGGACCTTCGCCGACCTCGACGTACTGGAGCTGAACGAGGCCTTCGCCGCCCAGGTCCTCGGCTGCCTCGCCGAGTGGCCCGAGTTCGACACGGCGATCCTCAACCCGCAGGGCGGCGCGATCGCGCTCGGCCACGCCCTCGGCTTCTCCGGCGCCCGCCTAGCCGGCACCGTCGCCCACCAGCTCGCCCGCCGCGGCACCGGCACCGGCGTGGCCACCCTCTGCATCGGCGTGGGCCAGGGACTCGCCCTCGTCCTCGAACGCTGACACGCACGGGACGAGCAGACCGTCGTGGGGAACAGCGTCCGTGACCGGGATCGGCAGCGGCTTCCGCGCGGGGTCGGCAGGTGCGGACGTACGGTACTGGTATGTGCGCCATGCGGGAAGGCGGCACGGCGCAGCCCGATGGGCCCCGCCCCCCTTCGCCCATCGCCGGGTCGCTGCGCCGTGCCGAGCTGGACCGGCTGCTGGAGCTCGCCGTGCGCGACACGGGCGTACACGCGGGAGCGGTCTTCCTGCTGGCGTCCGACGGGCAGACCCTGCGGCTGGAGGTGACCGCAGGGATGCCGGCGGAGTATCTCGCGCCCTGGTTCGGGGTCCCTCTGTCGAGCCGCTTTCCCGTGACCGATGCGGTGCGCGAGCGGCGGCTCGTCTGGCTCGGCGACCCGGAGGAGCTCGCCCGTCGCTACCCGCGCACGGCGATCGCCCTGCCCTACTACCATGCGGTGGCCGCGGCACCGCTCCTCACCGGCACCACGGTCTGGGGCGCACTGCTGCTGTTCTGGCCCGGCGCCGGCTCCACCCGTGCCGACGGCCCGAGCCCTGAACGGGTCCGTGCCGCCGGTCGGCGTCTGGGACGGTTCCTGCGCGACGCCGCCGGCACTGGCCATGCCGTCGGTCCGGGACCCACACCCCGCACCCTGGTGCAGCCGCCCGCCCGCAAGCGGGGGCCGGCCGAGGCGCTCGCCGCAGCCGACCTCGTCGAGCGGCTGCCCTGGGGCAGTTGCTCCCTCGACCTCGAGGGCAGGTTCACCTACGTCAGCGCCACCGCCGCCGCCCTGCTGGGCGCGAGCAGCCCCGACGATCTGATCGGCACGCGTCCCTGGCAGTCCTTGCCCTGGAGCACCGACCCGGCCTTCGAGGACCACTTCCGCGCCACCGTGGTCAGCCGGAAGCCCGGCTATTACACCGCCATGCACCCACCGGACCAGTGGCTCGCGTTCGAGCTCTACCCCGACGACTCGGGGGTGAGCGTCCGCATATCGCCGACCGGTCCGGGCGGAGATTCGCAGCCGGCGCCCACCAGGACGGAAACGTTCCAGGGCGAGCCGATCCGCCTAGGCGAGGTCTACCGGGTACTGCACCTGGCCGCTGCCCTCTCCGAAACCGTGGGCGTCTCAGACGTGGTCGATCTCGTCACCGAGGAGATGCTGCCGGCGTTCGGAGCCCGGACCGTCGCCCTGCTCGCGGCCGAGGACGGCAGAATGCGGGTCATCGGCCGCAGGGGCTACAACCCCTCGCTGCTCCAGCACTTCGACGGGGTGCCGCTGACCCACCCGGCCCCCGCGGTCCGGGTCCTCGCCACCGGCGTGCCCAGCTTCTTCGCCTCCTTCGACGAGCTGTCCCGGGCCTACCCGCCCGCCCCACACCAGAAGGGTCTGCATGCCTGGGCGTTTCTGCCGCTGATCGCCTCCGGGCGTCCGGTGGGCTCGTGCGTGTTCGCCTTCGACCGGCCCCACCCCTTTCCCGACCAGCAGCGGGTCGTCTTCATCGCGCTCGCGGGACTGATCGCGCAGGCGCTGGAACGTGCCCGCCTGTACGACACCAGCAACGAACTCGCCAAGACCCTGCAGGCGGCCCTGCTCCCCGACTCGCTGCCCAACCTTCCCGGATTGGATGTGGCGGCCCGCTATCTGCCCAGCGTCCGCGGCATGGACATCGGCGGCGACTTCTACGACCTGGTCCGGGTCGACGACAGCACCGCCGCCGCGGTCATCGGAGACGTCCAGGGCCACAACGTCAACGCCGCCGCGCTCATGGGCCGGGTGCGCCCCGCCATCCGCTCGCACGCCGCCTCGGGGGCCACGCCGTCACAGGCCCTCGCCCAGGCCAACCGCCAGCTGGTCGCCATGGACCCGGGCCGCTTCGTCAGTTGCCTCTACGCCCATCTCGACCTCGCACACCGCCGAGCCGTCCTCGCCACCGCCGGCCATCCCCCGCCCGTTCTGCGTCGCCCGGACGGCCACGCCGAGGTCCTTCCGCTCCGACCCGGCGTGCTGCTCGGCATCGACCCCGACGCGGACTATCCCGCCACCGAGATCCCGCTGACCCCCGGCACCGTCCTCGCCCTGTACACCGACGGCCTCGTCGAGACTCCCGGGGTCGACATGGACGACGCCATGTCAGGGCTCGCCACCCAGCTCGCCCGGGCCTCGACCCAGCCCATGGACCGGCTCGCCACGACCCTGATCGACCATGCACGGCAGACCGCGCCCCGTACGGACGACATCGCCCTGCTGCTCATCGGCCTTGCCACCGCCGGGTAGCGCGCGCCCCGGCTGGGCTTGCACGGCAGGCACTGCGGCCGCACGGCATGCCTTGACAGCGCAGGGACCGAGGGCAACGATGGAAACTATGGAAACTAATTCAGTTCCTTCAGTTTCCCCCAGTGACGAACGGCGTGCGGACGTGATCGTGGAGGCGGCCGGCCGGCTGTTCTTCGGGTCAGGTTTCGCGCGGGTGAGCATGGACGATCTCGCTCGTGAGCTCGGGATGAGCAAGAAGACGATCTACCGTCATTTCCCGGACAAGCGCAGCCTGCTGGCCGCGGTGCTGGACCGCCAGTTCGCCGCAGTGGAGCGCACGTTGGAGGCGGCGACCGAGGAGGCGGAAGGGCAGCCGTTCGCTGTGCGGGTGCAGCGGTTCCTGATCGCGGCGGGCAGTGAGCTCGGGCGGATCGGCGCGCCTCAGCTCGCGACGGGGCGGGGCGACGCGATGCTGCGCCAGTACGTGGAGCAGCGTGTGGACGCGGTGGTCTACCGGCGGCTCGACGAGCTGTTCCGGGAGGGACACCAGCAGGGTTTGCTGCCGGCGCCGCCCGAGTTGCTGAGTGAGATCACCCGCGGCGCGTTGGAGCGGCTGCTCATGTCGGAGTTGCCGCGCGATCTGGACTGGACCGCGGCCGATCTGCTGCGGGCGACCGTCGACACCGTGCTGTACGGGGCGATCCGCCCGACAGGCCAGGGCATCGACGACGAACAACACCGGGCGGTCATCCGGACGGCCCGCGACGACGAGCAGGAGGAGGGCCCATGACCGGGAAAGCCGGCAGGGTGGCATTGGTGACGGGGGCCAGCAGCGGAATCGGCGCGGCCACGGCGCGACTCCTGGCCGCGCGAGGAATGCGCGTGGTGGTCAACTACCTCCGCAACACCAAGGCGGCCGAGGAGGTCGTGGCCGACATCGAGGCCGCAGGCGGCCAGGCCATGGCCGTGCAGGCCGACGTGCGCGAGGAGGCGGCCGTCGACAGCATGGTCGGACAGGTCCAGGCGGCTTGGGGCGGCATCGACGTGCTCGTGCACAACGCGCTCATCCCGTATGCGGTCAAGCCGTTCCAGGACATGACGTGGGAAGAACTGGGCGGCAAGATCGACGCCGAGATGCACGCGGCGTTCGCCGTCACCAAAGCCGTACTGCCCACGATGACCGAACGAGGGTGGGGACGCCTCATCTACATCGGCACCGGACTCAGCCGCCTGCCTCGGGCGGGCATGATCGCGCTGGGCGTTTCCAAGGCCGCACTCGAGCAGTTCGCGCGGTATCTCGCCCAGGAACTCGGCCCGCAGGGCATCACGGTCAACGTCGTCTCGCCCGGCCCGGTGGAGTCCCGCACCGCCGATGCCGTGCTCGACGACGCGACGAGGCAGCGGCAGGTGGCCGCCACCCCCTTGGGCCGCCTGGCCCACCCGGCCGACGTCGCCCAAGCGGTCGCCTTCTACGCCGCCGAGGACAACTCCTTCATGACCGGTACCACGGCCGCGGTCAATGGCGGCATGGCCATGTACTGACGCCCCGCTGACCTCCGCACACGCGGCCGCCTCCTTAAACGATCAAGGAAAGACGTTCATGCACACGATCGACCTGGCCTACGTCGGACGGGGCCTACACGAAGAACTCGCCGCCTACATCGCCGACCAGCAGGACTACTACGCCGAGGAGGGTGTCCACGTCGCGCTACGCGACGGCTGCACCTGGGACGTGGAACGGCTGCGCCGCTGCGCCACCATCGGGCTCGGCCGGGCACTGCTGTCACGACTGACCGACGGCACCCCGTGGGTCGCACTCAGTGTCAACACCCAACGCCCGCTGTTCTGGTTCCTCGCCCGCCCCGGCCTGACCTCCCTGGCCGACCTGGCCGGGCGGCGGCTGGCGGTCCACGCCCCGCACACCCCGCCCGGCGCATTCGCCCGGATCGTGCTGCGAAAGGCCGGCCTCGACCCGGACCGCGACGTGAAGACCATCGTCCGCTCGCCCGGCGACTACGGCATGGACCTGCGCCGGCTCAACGACGGCAGCATCGACGCCGCCTACGTCGGCAGCACCATGGCACCGGAGGCGGTGGCCGCCGAGCACGGCTGGAACGTGCTGGCCTGGGTCGGCGACCACTTCCAGATTCCCACCGTGGGCGTGGCGGTCGACCCCACCTACATCCCACCCGACGACCCCGCGGTCCAGGCCGTCGTACGAGCCCACCGGCGCGCCCTTCAGGTGATCCACGACGACCCCGACACCACGGTGCGCCACATGCAGACATTCCTCGGCGGACAGACCGCGGAAGAAGCCCGAGCCCACTACGACACGTTCATCGCGCCGTACTTCAGCACGGACGGCCAGGCCGACCTCGCTGTCGGCGACAAGGCGATCACCGCGGTCGCCGCCGAACTCGGCGTTCCCGCCGGCGTCACCGCGGCCGAGTTCTACCACACTGCGGCCACCACAGCCTAAAGGCTGTCCCGTACCTGCTGGTCACGGGTGAGATGATCTTTTGGTGTCTGGTGTGATCACGGCGTCGGAGCCCTCCTGGATAGCTCCGTTCACCGGGCTGAGCCCACGTCAGTTCGGCAAGCTCATCACCGCGTTGCGGCGTGAGGGTGTAGATCCGGTCGCAAGGGCCGACCGTGGAGCCTGCCGCTGGAGGACCGGGTGCTGCTGATTGCCGGGTACTGGCGCTCGAATCTCACCCTGCGCCAGCTGGCCCCGCTGTTCGGGGCGTCGAAGTCGGCCGCCAACCGTGTCATCGACCACCTTGGGCCGTCGCTCGCGCTCCAGAAACGCAGAAGGTTCCGCAAGGACGCCGTGCTGATCGTGGACGGCACCCTGGTCCCGACCCGCGACCACACCATCGCTGAGCAGTCGAAGAACTACCGGTACTCCACCAACCACCAGGTCGTCATCGACGCCGACTCCCAACTCGTCGTCGCCGTCGGCCGGCCGCTGCCCGGCAACCGCAACGATTGCAAGGCGTGGGAACTCTCCGGTGCGAAGGCCGCCGTCGGCCGGGCCACGGTCATCGCGGACGGCGGCTATCGGGGCACCGGCCTGCTCATTCCGCACCGCCGTGAAGGCGGCCAGACCGAATTGCCAGCTTGGAAAGAGGAGCACAACACCTCCCACCGCAAGGTCCGGGCCCGCGTCGAACACGTCTTCGCGCGGATGAAGGCATGGAAGATCCTTCGTGACTGCCGTCTGAAAGGCGATGGCGTTCACACCGCCATGCTCGGCATCGCCCGGCTGCACAACCTCGCCCTCGCGGGGTAACTCCCGCCCCATATGAGACCAGAGAGGCCCAAGGGAGGTGGCTCCCCACCTCCCCGGCTCGAAGGATGTTCAGTCGAGGCAGAACTCGTTGCCCTCGATGTCCAGCATCGGGATGCACGACTCGTTTTCCTCATCTGCATACAGCGTTTGCACGTGGGTCGCACCAAGCGCGACCAGTCGTGCACACTCGGCTTCGAGCGTGGCGAGGCGCTCGCTCCCCACGAGCCCGGTGCCGACCCGGACGTCGAGATGCACCCGATTCTTGACGATCTTGCCTTCAGGGACGCGCTGGAAGTAAAGGCGCGGGCCCACGCCTGAGGGATCACTGCAGGCGAACCATGATCCCTGCTTCTCAGGAGGCAGGGTGCGGTTGAAATCGTCCCAGGTGGTGAACCCCTCAGGTGGCGGCGGCATGACGTACCCCAACACTTCGCACCAGAAGCGAGCAAGGCGCTCAGGTTCTGCGCAGTCAAAGGTGACTTGGAACTTCTTGATCTCTGACATCGACGCAAGGTACCGCGTACCAGGGGGACCCTGCCGCTCATTTCCCCAGGCGGATCCGCCCGCCACCCGTCGTATCCTGGGCCGCCTTGAACACCAAGTGATCAAACCGAACAGTCCAGGAGAACGACGCGACCGTGGCGGCTGAGCGCCCCAGTGGTTCCCAGGATCCAGCCCTGACCAACCACCTTCAGACCAAGATCAGTTGCGGGACGGCCCTTTACTGCCAGAGAATCTCCGACTCAGGTCACTAGTGTGATGCGCCTGAAATTGCAGGCTTAAGTCTGTAGTCTGTTTTCATGTCTCGGGGTCCTCGTGCCGTCGAAGTTGTGCTGTCCGATGAGG
>NZ_JBVKBA010000034.1:0-69599 GCF_055639175.1 Streptomyces sp. NPDC107546
AGGAGGCCGCGATGCCGGGCGGCAGGCTCACTCAGCAGGAACGCCAGCAGATCGCGCTGGGGCTGGCCGACGGGCTCGCCTACGCGGAAATCGCCAGACGTCTCGACCGTCCGACCTCGACCGTCACCCGCGAGGTCATGCGCAACGGCGGCCCCACCGCCTACCGCGCCGACCTCGCCCACCGCGCCACCGAACGCCGCGCCCAGCGCCGCAGGCAGGCCGCGCCCCGCGGTGCGGAGGCGCCCCCGCAGGCTTACGGACGCGATCCCGAGGCCGTACGCGCGTACGAGGAGACGCTCACCACCGTCTTCATGCAGTCCGGCACGCCCCAGATGATGGCGCGGGTGATGGCCTGCCTCACCATCAGCGACACGGGCAGCCTCACCGCGTCCGAACTCGTCCAGCGCCTCCAGGTCAGCCCGGCGTCCGTCTCCAAGGCCATCGCGTACCTCGAGAGCCAGGACCTCGTCCGCCGGGAACGCGACGAACGCCGCCGCGAGCGCTATGTCGTCGACGACGAGGTGATGTACCAGGCGATGATGTCCAGCGCCCGGGCCACCGCCCAGGTCGCCGAGACCGCACGGCAGGGCGTCGGCATCCTCCGCCCCGGCACCCCGGCCGGCGCCCGCCTCGAGAACACCGCCCGCTTCCTCGACTTCGTCTCCGAGAGCCTCGCCCGCGCAGCGGACCAGGCCCGCGAGATCCTCCACACGCAACCGGAAACGACCTCGGACCGGGCGGCCACGCCACGTTCGGACCGCGGATAGGAAGCCGCTTGACGACCGCGGTCAGTGGTGCCGCGCCGGATCCGTCCTCCCGAGCCGATGGCATCGCGGGCTCGCCGGCTCGCGGCTCGGGACAGGGAGGGGAATCGGGGCCGTGTCGGGCGCGGGGCGGACGGCCGGCTTGCATATCGCCATGCAGGGCTCTCGGTGCTTGAATAGTCGGGCGGTGATCACGGACCCTGGGAGGGGGAGGACGTCATGAGCGTGGCCGACAGCCCTGCCTCACGGCTGCAGGCGCTCTTCGAGGGGCACCGGCTCACGCCGACCCAGCGGCGCATCGCGCACAGCATGGTGCGACGGGCCGCCGACGTGCCGTTCCTGTCGAGCGTGGAGCTGGCCGAACTCGCCGGGGTCAGCCAGCCGTCCGTGACCCGCTTCGCGGTCGCTCTCGGCTTCGACGGCTATCCGGCGCTGCGCCGGCACCTGCGCGAGGTCGCGCCCGCGGAACAGACGGCGGGGGCCGGGGCGTACAACGAGTACCAGCAGGCCGTTGAGGCCGAGATAGAGAACCTGAGGCATCTGGCGGAGGCGCTGGCCGACCCGCAGCCGGTGCACAAGGCCGGCCGGATCCTCGCCGCCTCGCGCCCCCTGCCGGTGCTCGGCCTGCGCGCCGCGGCCTCCCAGGCGTACGGCTTCGCGTACTTCGCGGCGAAGGTCCACCCGGACGTCCGCCTGCTCGACGAGGGCGGCACGATGCTCCAGGACCGTATCGACGCGGCCGTCCGGGCGGGCGCGAGCGCGTTGCTCTGCTTCGCGCTGCCCCGGCATCCACGCGAGGTCGTGGACACGCTGGCGTATGCCAGGGAGGCGGGCCTGACGGTGGTCACGGTCGCCGACTCGGCGTTCGCGCCCGTGGCCAAGGCGTCCGACCTGCTGCTGCCGGCCGCCGTCGGCACGGGCCTCGCCTTCGACACGGCCTGTGCCCCGATGCTCCTCGGGCGGGTCCTCCTCGAAGCGATGTGCGACGACCTGCCGGACGCCCAGGCACGCCTGGAGGAGTTCGACACACGGGCCGCGGCCCGGGGGCTGTTCGTCGAGTAGCCCGAGCCGCACGCCTTGGCACGGGGTTTTTCAGACTCGTCTCAGGTTCCCTCGCTAGCCTCCGTGCACTGAGGCGCTTCACAGGAGGAGACGGGAGGCCGGACGTGGTGCGCGGAGGACAGGGACTGGCTCGGGTGGCCGTCGTCGTGCGGGCGGGGGCAGCACCGCTGTGGTGGCTCGGAGTGTTCGCGACCGGCATCGCGATGCTCGTGCCGGGTGTGACCGGACGCCGGATCGGTGTCCTGGCCGGGGCCGCGCTGTTCATCGTGGCGACCGCCGTCGTCGCCTTCTCCCGCCGCAAGCGGTACGCCGCCCTCGCCGGCGCTGCCGCCCGCGCCGGGAAGTACGACGTCCTCCAGGACCGAGCGGTCACCGTCCGCACCTGGCGGCGCGGGCACCGCTGGTGGCTGCTCGCCGCCTTCGCCGCCGCGCTCGTCAGCTCCTTCGCGGTGCCCGCCGCCGGGGGCATGCTGCTGGCCGGAACCGGCGCCGGGCTGTGCCTGAAGGCCGTCTGGCTCGGGCGGCGGGAGAAGGCCGACGACGTACTGCTGTGGGTGCGCGTCGACTGGCTCGGCCGCCGGGGCGGCGGCCCCGCGGGCAAGCCGGTCAAGGGGTACCGCAGCACCGGCATCGCGGCCGGCGACGCGGCCCCGGGCGGGGCGCGCCGCCGTACCGCTGAGCTGGTCTAGTGCTGTGGCCGGAAAGGTCTGCCGGAAGGCTCGCCGCGTCCGGTGCGGTGCATCGCACGGCGGAGCGTCGCCCGCGTACTGGATGTACTCGGGCGATGCGACAACGCGGCGAGGTGCCGTGCCGGGCGTCGCGAGCCGGTGAACCTTTCCGGACACAGCACTAGCGCCCCTGTCGGGCACTGGCGCGGGGAGCGGCCGGGCGGAGCGTCAGACCTCCAGTTCCTCCTCGATCTTCCTCAGCTGGTGGCGGGCCATCGCCAGGTTGGCCCGCTTGGCGTCCAGGACGAGGTAGAGGAACAGGCCGTTGCCGCCGCGGCCGGTGAGCAGCCGGATCAGGTGGTACTGGTCGGACAGCGTGATCAGGATGTCCTCGATCTGGGCCTTGAGCCCGAGGTGCTCCATCGTGCGCAGCTTGGCCCGTACGACGTCGGTGTTGCCGGCGGCCGCGACGGTGAGGTCGAAGCTCTTGCTGCCGCCCATCGTGCCCAGCGCCATGCCGCTGGTGTAGTCGACCAGGGCGACTCCGGTCGCACCCTCGATGGAGGCGAGCGCCTCTTTCAGCGCGGTTTCGGTGTTGGCCATTTCGGGATGAGTCCTTTCAACTTTCGGTGGTGGTACGCGCGTTCGCGGCCGGGCGTGGGCTCGCGGGGGTGCGCGCGGTGCGGGTCCGCGTGGGTGCGGGCCTGGTGGGTGGGGGCTGGGTGGGGGTCCATGGGGCGGGGGGTTGCGGCGGCGGCTCGGCGCGGGCGGCGGCCTCGTCGACCAGCTCGCCGATCCGGGCGCTGGCACGGCGGCCCTCCAGGTGCAGCCGGCCGACGTTGACGCGGTCCTCGGCGAGTACCGTCAGGACGGCGTTGCGGCCCGCGGCGTACGTGGCCACGTAGCCGTGGACGCCGCGGACGAGCACCTCGCGGAACTCGCCCTGTCCCGTCGCCTGCGCCAGCCGTACGGCGACGCCCAGCGCGGCCGCGGTCAGCGCGGCGACGCCTTCCGGTTCGACGCCGGGCGCGTCCTGGGCGAGGACGAGTCCGTCGACGCTGGCGGCGAGGGAGCCGGTCAGCTGGGGGATGCGGGATCTCAGTCGGCGGAGTTCGTCCAGGACGTCCGCCTCGGCTGTCATCAGCTGTCTCCTCTCGGCGCGAGGTCGCTGCCGCGCGGGGCGGTCAAAGGGCCTCCAGCGCATCTCTCAGCCTTTTCAGCAAGGTGATGTGGGGGTCTTGGTAGGGCGGCAGCTCTTCGACGGGTGCGGGTGGTGTGTCGCCCGGCGCCGGCGCCGGTGTCAGTGCCGGTGTGGGTGGTGGCGCTGGTGCCGGCGCGGCGGTGCGGGCCGATACGAACCCCGCCGCTGCCAGGCGCCTTATGTCCACGAGCGTGTGGAACGCCGGGCGGCCCAGTGCCCGTGAGATGTCCGCCGCCGTTCGGGTTCCGTCGACGCGGCCCAGTACGGCTTCCTGGCGGGGCGTGACGGTCGGGAGCGTCGGGCGGTCGGCGCGGACCAAGGGGGCCTCGTCGATCGCCGGGTCGGGCCAGATGGTGTGGAGCAGCTCCCGGCGGCGCAGCGTCTCCCGCTCCACCGCGGTCACCGGAACCGGGTGCACCGGCCCCAGCCAGTGGGCCTCGCCGTAGCGGAAGCGGGCGGGGGCGCTGCTCGGGCCCAGCACGAAGTACGCCGCGTCGAACAGCGCCCCAAGATGGCACAGCTCCAGCGCTCCCTGGACGATCCGGCCGCTGTCGACCAGGAACCGGCCCACCAGCCCCTGCGGCCCCGCCTGCGCGAGCGCCTCCCGCCAGCCCTCCTCGTCGAGCACGCCGTGCGCGATGAGCAGGCTGTCGAGGCCCGGGGTGGCCGGGCTCTCCGCGTACACCACCTGGCCCTCGGACAGGTGGAGCATCCCGCCCTCGCGCATCAGCACACCGGTGGCCCGCTCGGCGGCGAGCCGGCTGAGCATGGGGGACAGGCCGCCGCCCGGGATCCGCGTCCCCTGCCGTACCGGCAGCGGGGGCGGTGAGGGCACTCTGACCGTCGTCATCCCAGCACCAGCCGTCCGGCCATCTCGCCGAGCCGGATGCGGGCGAGGGCGAGGTTGCCGTCCTCGCGCGCCAGCCACAGGTGCAGGAAGACGCTGCTGTCGAAGGTCGTCGGGACGAACCGCAGCAGGTGGTAGCTGTCCCGGTTGGCGATGATCAGGTCCTCGACCGGGCAGGCGTCCTCGGACCAGTCGGCGTCCCCCTCCGGGGCGAACGCGCGGTGTTCGGCGGCCAGCCGGGCCAGTTCCGCCGCCTCCGCCGCCGTCGTCTCGTGGTCACCGCCGGGTGCTTCCCCGACCGTGCCCAGCGCGAGCCCGCTCGTCCAGTCGACCACCGCGGCACCCCGGGCGCCGGGCAGGCGCATGGCTTCCAGCAGACACTCGTCGATTCCGGGCACAGCGGCTCCCCTCCCGCCTCGGGTACGGCTGAGTGACACAGACGCTACGCAACGTGTGCGCGAGGGGTGAGGGATCTGGCATTTTCCAGTGGAACATGCGCGGGGCCACTAAGGTGGGTCAACTGACCCTGTTTGCCGGGATGTTGGGCGCGAGTAGGGCTCCTCCTCGCTGACGTGCGGATTTGCGGGCCGCCTGCACACCGGAGGGGGCGCTGGGGAAGGCGCGCGGTTTCCTCAGAGCTCCGACAGTGCTCCCGCGCGCCCCCCGCCCGACTCCGCCACGATCTCCTCGACCGACTGCGGCTCCCGTACGACGGCGAACCGGATCCCGCCGTCCCCGTCCGGCGCGTAGCCGTACACCGCCGGCCGGGCAAGGGAGTTGTAGGCGTAGTGGTGCGCGAAGTAGTACGCGCCGGTGTCCAGCACCGCCACGTGGTCGCCCTGCTCCAGAAGCGGCAGCGCCCGCGCCTCGGCCAGCAGGTCGCCCGCGAAGCAGGCCGGTCCCGCCACGTCCTGCACCACCTCGGGTCCCTCCTTGGGGCGCCCCTTCGCGTCGTAGGCGGCGATCCGCAGCGGCCAGGACGCCGGCGCGTACACCGTCCGCACCGCGACCTGCACCCCGGCGTGCGTGACCGCGACGGCCCGGCCGCCCGCCCTCTTGGTGTACTCCACGCGCGCCACCAGCGTCCCGTGCTTGGCCAGCAGCGACCGACCGAACTCCGTGACCAGTCCGTACCGCCCGTCGAACAGCCCCGGCACCGCCTCCGCCAGCAGCCGCGCGTACTGCGCGTACGTCGGCGTCGTGACATCGGAACCGAAGTTGACGTGCAGCCCGCCGCCGATGTCGATCGTGTCGATCTGGCGGCGCCCGACGTGCCGGTTGATCTCCTCGGCGAGCGCGTACGTCTCCGCGATACCCCGTGCCATCAGCGACAGCGGCACCCCCTGGGAGCCGGAGTGCGCGTGCAGCCGCCTCAGCCAGGGCCGCTCCGCATAGGCGCGGACCACCCACTCGCGCGCCCCTTCGTCCCGCAACGCCACCCCGAACTTCGAGGTGGCCGTCGCCGTCGACAGCGCCTGGATCGAACCGGCCCCGGTCTGCGGATTCACCCGGATCCCCAGCGGGGAGTCCGTCCTCACCGTGCGGACCAGCTCGTCGAGCCGCGCCAGCTCCTGGGGGCTGTCCGCGTTCACGGCGGCGCCCAGCTCCAGCGCCTGGCGCAGCTCGGCCGCCGTCTTGGCGGGCGAGTCCAGCACGATGCACTCCGGCGCCACCCCGGCCGCCCGGGCCAGCGCCATCTCGCCCGGGCTCGCCACCTCCGCGCCGATGCCCGCCTCGCGCAGCAGCCGCAGCACCGGCACCAGCGGGGTCGCCTTGACCGCGAACGCGTGCAGCACCGGCGTCCCCGGCGCCACCACCGCGTCGAAGGCCGCCCGCAGCGCCGCCGCCGAGTCCCGGATGCCCACGACGTCCAGCAGGCCGACGAGGGGGGTGTCCGGCCCCGGCAGCCCGTGTTCGACGGCGGCCCGCACGGCGTCGTCCCGCCGTGCCACCCGCTCGGCGTCGCGGCCGTCGCCGCGTCCCCCTGTCTCGATGTTCGCCACGCCCACCGCGTCCCCCGTCCCCGTGCCACTGTCTGCGGTCATGCCTCCAGCCAAACATCCCGGCCCCCGCCCTGCTGGCGCAAGGACGTATTGACTAGTTCTATTCAGGAAGCCAGGATGTGAATAACCGCTGCAACAGTCCCGCGCGCCCCCGCCGCGTGACGCCGTCCACCAGGAGGCAGACCATGTCAGGACCCCGCCCCGTCCGAGCGCCCCGCGGCACCGAACTGAGCGCCCTGGGATGGCAGCAGGAGGCCGCCCTGCGGATGCTGCAGAACAACCTCGACCCCGAGGTCGCCGAGCACCCCGACAAGCTCGTCGTCTACGGCGGCACCGGCAAGGCCGCGCGCGACTGGCGCTCCTTCGACGCGATGGTCCGCACGCTGAAGACCCTCAAGCAGGACGAGACGATGCTCGTCCAGTCCGGCCGCCCCGTCGGCGTCATGCAGACCCACGAGTGGGCGCCGCGCGTCCTCATCGCCAACTCCAACCTCGTCGGCGACTGGGCCAACTGGGAGGAGTTCCGCCGCCTGGAGGCCCTCGGCCTGACGATGTACGGGCAGATGACCGCCGGCTCCTGGATCTACATCGGCACCCAGGGCATCCTGCAGGGCACCTACGAGACGTTCGCCGCCGTCGCCGCCAAGAAGTTCGGTGGTTCGCTGGCCGGAACCATCACCCTGACCGCCGGCCTCGGCGGCATGGGCGGCGCCCAGCCGCTCGCCGTCACCATGAACGACGGCGTCGCGATCTGCGTCGACTGCGACCCGCGGGCCATCGAGCGCCGTATCGAGCACCGGTACCTGGACGTGAAGGCCGACTCGCTGGAGCACGCGCTCCAGCTGGCCGTCGAGGCGCGCGACGCCCGCCGTCCGCTGTCCATCGGCGTCCTCGGCAACGCCGCCGAGCTGGTGCCGCAGCTCCTCGCCATGAGCGCCCCCATCGATATCGTCACCGACCAGACCTCGGCCCACGACCCGCTCTCGTACCTGCCGGTCGGCGTCACCTTCGAGGACATGGCCGCCTACGCCGCCAAGGACCCGGCCGGCTTCACCACCCGTGCGCGCGAGTCGATGGCCCGGCACGTCGAGGCGATGGTCGGCTTCATGGACGCCGGTGCGGAGGTCTTCGACTACGGCAACTCGATCCGCGGCGAGGCACAGCTCGCGGGCTACGAGCGGGCGTTCGCCTTCCCCGGGTTCGTCCCCGCCTACATCCGGCCGTTGTTCTGCGAGGGGAAGGGCCCGTTCCGGTGGGCGGCGCTGTCGGGCGACCCGGCGGACATCGCGAAGACCGACAAGGCGATCCTCGAGCTCTTCCCCGAGAACGAGTCCCTCGCGCGCTGGATCAAGATGGCCCGTGAACGGGTCCACTTCCAGGGGCTTCCGGCGCGTATCTGCTGGCTCGGGTACGGGGAGCGGGACAAGGCCGGTGAGCGGTTCAACGACATGGTGGCGAGCGGGGAGCTGAGCGCGCCGATCGTCATCGGCCGTGACCACCTCGACTGCGGGTCCGTCGCCTCGCCGTACCGCGAGACGGAGGCGATGCTCGACGGATCGGACGCGATCGCGGACTGGCCGCTGCTGAACGCCATGGTCAACGTGGCGTCCGGCGCGTCGTGGGTGTCCATCCACCACGGTGGTGGTGTGGGGATGGGCCGGTCCATCCACGCCGGGCAGGTGACGGTGGCCGACGGCACCGAGCTCGGCGGCGAGAAGATCCGCCGGGTCCTCACCAACGACCCCGGGATGGGTGTCATCCGGCACGTCGACGCCGGGTACGACATCGCGGAGTCCGTCGCCGAGGAGCGGGGCGTGCGGGTGCCGATGCGCGAGGGTGACGACGCGTGAGCTTCCACGGCATGTGGGCGGAGTTGCTGCCGGTCGGCCGCGACTCCGCTTCCGGCGGCTATCGCCGCTTCGCCTGGACCGGCGCCGATGCCGAGTGCCGGGCCTGGTTCGAGGAGCAGGCCGAAGCCCGGGGGCTGGTCCACGAGGTCGACCGGAACGGGAACCAGTGGGCCTGGCTCGGGGACCCCGCCCAGGGGGACGCCGTGGTCACCGGCTCCCACCTCGACTCCGTGCCCGACGGCGGGACCTTCGACGGACCACTCGGGGTCGTGTCCGCCTTCGCCGCGCTCGACGAGCTGCGGAGCAGGAAGGTCCGGTTCGCCAAGCCCCTGGGCATCGTCAACTTCGGCGACGAGGAAGGCGCCCGGTTCGGGCTGGCCTGCGTCGGGTCGCGGCTCGCCGCCGGGCAGCTCACCCGTGAGCAGGCCCACCGGCTGACCGACGGTGACGGGGTCACCCTGCCGCGGGCCATGGAGGCCGCCGGGTACGACCCCGACGCCATCGGGCCCGATCCCGAGCGGCTCGGCCGGATCGGCGCGTTCGTCGAGCTGCACGTCGAGCAGGGGCGGGCGCTCGACATCGGCGGGAACCCCGTCGGGGTCGCCAGTGCCATCTGGCCCCACGGGCGGTGGCGGTTCGACTTCCGGGGCGAGGCCAACCACGCCGGCACCACCCGCCTCGTCGACCGGCGCGACCCCATGCTGCCGTACGCCGAGACCGTGCTCGCCGCCCGTCGCGAGGCCGAACTCGCCGGTGCCGTGGCCACCTTCGGGAAGATCGCCGTCGAGCCCAACGGGGTCAACGCGATCCCGTCCCTCGTCCGTGGCTGGCTCGACTCCCGTGCCGCCGACCAGGCGAGCCTGGACACCGTGGTCGGCGGCATCCAGAAGGCGGCCCGGGAGTACGCCGAGGCGCACGGTGTCGATCTGGACGTCGTGCGCGAGTCGTTCACGCCGGTCGTCCAGTTCGACCACGCCCTGCGGGACGAACTTGCGCGCATCCTCGGCCGGGACACCGACCTGGCCGTGCCCGTCCTCGGCACCGGGGCGGGACACGACGCCGGGATCCTTTCCGGGAGCATCCCGACCGCCATGCTGTTCGTGCGCAACCCCACGGGCGTGTCGCACTCCCCGGCCGAGTACGCCGCCGAGGACGACTGCCTGGCCGGGGTGGCCGCACTCGCCGACGTACTGGAAGGGCTGGTGTGCAGGTGACACGGACGTACTGGCTGGAGCACGCCTGGCTCGACCCGGCCGTCGAACCGGGCGTCGCCCTGGAGGTGGCCGACGGGCGCATCACCGCGGTCCGCACCGGCGTCGACGCGCCACCGCCCGGCGCCGAGGTCCTGCGCGGGCTGACCCTCCCCGGGCTCGCCAACGCCCACAGCCACGCCTTCCACCGCGCCCTGCGCGGCACCGTCCAGATCGGCTCGGGGACCTTCTGGACCTGGCGGGAGGTCATGTACTCGTTCGCGGACAGACTGACCCCGGACACGTACCACGCGCTCGCCCGTGCCGTGTACGCGGAGATGGCGCTGGCCGGGGTCACCGCCGTCGGCGAGTTCCACTACGTGCACCACGCCCCCGGCGGCACCCCCTACGCCGACCGCAACGCCATGGGGGAGGCGCTGATCGCGGCCGCCGCCGAGGCCGGCATCCGTATCACCCTCCTCGACACCGCCTACCTGTCCTCCGGCTTCGGACAACCGCCCAACACCCACCAGCTCCGCTTCTCCGACGGCACGGCCGAGGCCTGGGCCGAACGCTGTTCAGTTCTCAAGGAACGCGATCACGCACGGATCGGTGCGGCGATCCACTCCGTACGGGCGGTGCCCGCCGAACAGTTGGAGACGGTGGCGCGCTGGGCGCAGGAGCGGCGGGCCCCGCTGCATGTGCACCTTTCCGAACAGACGGCCGAGAACGACGCCTGCCGGCAGGCACACGGACGCACCCCGACCCGGCTCCTCGCCGACCACGGCGTCCTCGGGCCGCGCACCACCGGGGTGCACAACACGCACCTCACGGACGAGGACATCCGGCTGATCGGCTCCACCGCCACCGGCACCTGCATGTGCCCCACCACCGAGCGGGACCTCGCCGACGGCATCGGTCCGGCCCCGGCCCTGCAGGCGGCCGGCTCGCCGTTGTCTCTCGGCTCCGACAGCCACGCCGTCATCGACCTCTTCGAGGAGGCCCGCGCGATGGAGCTGAACGAGCGGCTGCGCACCCGCACCCGCGGCCACTGGACGGCGGCCGCCCTGCTGCGGGCCGCCTCCGCCGACGGGCACGCCGCGCTCGGCTGGGACGGCGCGGGCGTCCTGGAGCCGGGCGCGCTCGCCGACTTCACGACGATCGCGCTCGACTCGGTCAGGACCGCGGGGCCCCTGCCACGGCTGGGCGCCGAGACGGCCGTATTCGCCGCGACGGCAGCGGATGTGCGCCATACGGTCGTGGGCGGCCGGCACGTCGTCCGCGACGGAGCCCACCTGCTCCTACCGGACGTGCCACGGGCGCTGGCGGACGCCGTCGAAGCCCTGCGCGCCTGACGACCCGAAGCCACACGTCCGCGACGCCGCCCGCCGACGGCCCGGCCACCCACGAGGAACCCATGAGCAGCAGCACGGTCATCACCAACATCGCCGGCCTGGTCACCAACGACCCCTCCCTCGGTGACTCCTCCCCCCTCGGACTGATCCGGGACGCTGCCCTCGTCATCGACGGCGACCGCGTCTGCTGGATCGGTGAGTCAAGCAAAGCACCCGCCACCGACAATCGGGTCGACGCCGGCGGCCGCGCGGTGATCCCGGGCTTCGTGGACTCCCACTCGCACCTGGTCTTCGCGGGCGACCGCACCGAGGAGTTCAACGCCCGTATGTCGGGCCGCGGTTACTCGGCGGGCGGCATCCGCACCACGGTGGCCGCGACCCGGGCCGCGACGGACGCGGAACTGGAGACCAATCTCGTCCGCCACCTCACCGAGGCCCTCCGCCAGGGCACCACCACCCTGGAGACCAAGTCCGGCTACGGCCTCACGGTCCACGACGAGGAGCGCGCCCTGCGGATCGCCTCCGCGCACACCGACGAGGTCACCTACCTCGGCGCCCACATCGTCTCCCCCGACTACGCCGACGACCCGGCCGCCTACGTGGCCCTGGTCACCGGCGAGATGCTCGACGCCTGCGCACCGCACGCCCGCTGGATCGACGTCTTCTGCGAGAAGGGCGCCTTCGACGGCGACCAGGCCCGCGCGATCCTCACCGCGGGCCGGGACAAGGGCCTGCACCCGCGGGTCCACGCCAACCAGCTGTCGTACGGCCCGGGCGTGCAGCTCGCCGTCGAACTCGGCGCGGCCAGCGCCGACCACTGCACACACCTGACGGACGCCGATGTCGACGCCCTCGCGAACAGCGACACGGTCGCCACCCTGCTGCCGGGCGCCGAGTTCTCCACCCGCGCGGAGTGGCCCGACGCCCGCCGCCTCCTCGACGCGGGCGTCACGGTCGCCCTGTCCACCGACTGCAACCCCGGCTCCTCCTACACGTCCTCCGTGCCGTTCTGCATCGCCCTCGCCGTGCGGGACATGCGTATGACCCCGGACGAGGCGCTCTGGTCGGCCACGGCGGGCGGCGCCCGCGCCCTGCGCCGCACGGACATCGGCCGCCTCACCCCGGGCGCCTACGCGGACCTGGCGATCCTCGACGCGCCGAGCCACGTCCACCTTGCCTACCGCCCGGGCGTGCCCCTGGTCGCCGAGGTCTGGCGGAGGGGCCGGAAGGCCGCCTAGGACTCAGGCAGCCGTCAGGCCGCCCCCGCCTTCCAGCGCTGGCCGTCGCCGCCCTGGTCGGGCATCAGGACCACCGTGTCACCGCCGTAGGGCGTGACCGCGTGGTCGGGAGCGATCGCCGGGCGGATCACTCCGCGGGAGTCGACCGTGAAGCGCAGGTTCTGCCCGTTGCGGCCGTCGACCGAGGAGCACTCCCAGATGCCGACGCCCCGGTAGGTGGAGCCGCGGCTGTCCAGGCAGAAGGCCGGGTCGGCGGCCGACTGCAGGACGCCGCGCGCCGTGTCGACGCGCCAGCGCTGCGTCGGGGACGACGTGCACGGGGCGGTGATGACGTCCGTGCCCAGGTCCATCACCCCGTCGCGGATGTCCAGGCACAGACCCGAGGCGACGTTCACGACTTGGGCGTACGTGCCGTTCGGCGGATGCGCGGCGGGAGGCTTCGGCTTCGGGGACGCCGGGTGCGTGGTCGCCGTGCGCGAGGGCGCCGGCGTCGGGCTCGGCGACGTCGTCGCCGGAGTGGGGGAGGGGGACGGGGAGGGCGAGGACGACGGCGTCACCGAGACCGTCGCCGTCACCGTCACCGCAGGCGGCGTCGGCCTGCGGATCTCGCTCGCGGCCCGCGCCGGCTGCGAACCACCCGAGGTCATCAGGTAGACCAGCAGCGGAGCCAGCGCCACGCCCACGGCCGTCGCCGCCAGCGCGAACCGCCGCGACGGCCACCAGTCGGCGAGCCGGGCCGCGGCGGCCGCGCTCTGCTCCTCCGCGTCGCCCCTCACGTACGCGGCGCCGCCCCACGGCAGCAGCCCCTCCGCCAGTGCCGTACGCGGGGCGTCCCGCAGGTGGGACAGCTCCTCGTACGCGGTGGCACAGTGCACGCAGTAGGCCATGTGGGCGTGCAGATCGGCGCTGTAGCGCGGCTTGTCGGGGCGCACCGACTCCTCGATGAGCCGCCGGAAGTCCTGGCAGCGGGGGTTGCCCGAGCCGGCGAGCCGGGTCTTCAGGACCGACTCGCGCAGTGCCTTGAAAGCCGGTTCGATGTCGTACGCCACATCCTGCGGGGACAGTCCGAGCAGGACCGCCGTGCGCTCCGGCGGCTCCTGGTCGACGACGCCGTACCAGATGAGCCCCTGCACCCGGACAGGCAGCGCCTGGAACGCCGCCAGCATCGCCGGGACCACGCCCTCGGGTCCGGCCGCGCGCAGATGCGTGAGCAGCCCCGGATCGAGCCGGGCGGCGCGCTCGTCCGTCGCCCACGACTGGGTCACCCGGCCCGCGAGCAGCAGGAGTTGGTGGCGCCAGGGGCCGCGCGGGTCGGTGCCGCGGGCGGTGTCGCGGGCCGCGAGCGCGAACGCCTGCGCGGTCAGCTGCCGGGCCGCCGTCTCGTCGACCGTGCACAGCCGTGCGTAGCCGAGGACAGGAGTGCGGTGGCGCATGCGTAGTTCGCGCAGAGCTGGATACGCGGTCGGGGTGTCAGTCCTCAGCAGATCGGTGAGGCGGGCGTCGGGCACCGTACCGTGCATGCCGCCGCCGGCCTCGACGTCATCGTCGTCGTCCCGCTCCGCCCCGGTCATCCCGCTGCCTCCTCGCAGCCCGCGTGTGTCGGCGGGCGCGTCTGGAACCCAGACGTACCGGCCGGTATGGGGTGACCATAGTGAGGGAAGTCACTCTGCGGGAAAAGGGGTTCCCGCGGGTAACCGGGGAACACGTTGTGAGCAGGTGATGAACGGCCGGGGAACGATCTGTGAGGTGGCGGTCGAACGCAAGTCGCCCGGTGCCCGGCCGAGTTCTGGGGTTCGGCCGGACACCGGGCGGCTGGTACCACTCGGCAGGTGCCACGTGGCGGGCGTCACTCACCGCGCATCGCGGTGGGCCTCACTCGCTGCCCACCGCGGCGGGACTCACTCCTCGACGGTGAGTCCCTTCCGCAGGCGTCCCAGGGTGCGGGACAGCAGCCGTGACACGTGCATCTGCGAGATGCCCAGCTCCTCGCCTATCTCCGACTGCGTCATGTTGGCCACGAAGCGCAGCGAGAGGATCTTCCGGTCACGCTGCGGAAGTTCGGCGATCAGCGGCTTCAGCGACTCGACGTACTCGATGCCCTCGAGTCCGTGGTCCTCGTAGCCGATGCGGTCCGCGAGCGCGCCCTCGGAGTCGTCCTCCTCGGGCTGGGCGTCGAGGGAGCTGGCCGTGTACGCGTTCGACGCGGCCATGCCCTCGACGACCTCCTCGTTGGAGATGCCGAGGCGCTCGGCAAGCTCGGCCACGGTGGGTGCGCGGTCGAGCTTCTGGGCCAGTTCGTCGCCGGCCTTGGCCAGGTCGAGGCGCAGCTCCTGCAGCCGGCGCGGGACCCGGACCGACCAGGACGTGTCGCGGAAGAAGCGCTTGATCTCACCGACGATCGTCGGCATCGCGAAGGTGGGGAACTCGACGCCTCTGCTGAGTTCGAACCGGTCGATGGCCTTGATCAGGCCGATCGTGCCCACCTGGATGATGTCCTCCATCGGCTCGCTGCGCGAGCGGAAGCGGGAGGCGGCGAACTTCACCAGGGCCAGGTTCAGTTCGACGAGCGTGTTGCGCACGTACGAATATTCGTGCGTGCCTTCTTCGAGTGACTCGAGCCTCTCGAAGAGCGTCTTGGAAAGGGCCCGGGCGTCGACCGGTCCCACTTCGTCGTACGGGGGGATCTCCGGTAGATCGGCGAGGCCGTCGGGCCCGGTGGGGCCTTCGCGGTCGGCCAGGCCGTAGCCGTGGTCCGGTCGTTCCAGGGGGGGTGTCGACGTCGCCCTCTGGGTCTGCGATGCGTCGAGCCGGGGTGACATGATGTCCTCCATCGTTGTCGGCATATGGCCGCCGATGCCCATATGTGCACTGCGGTGTGCGGCGCCCTCCAAAGCCGGCCGTGTTGAATAGGTGTCTGTACTAGGCCTACCCGCTTTCGTTGACCGTTCGCAAGTGCGTACTGTGATGAAATGTCCGAATTGGTAGGGTTGTTCGGGTGTCGAGAGGCGCACAGAGGGCGTAATGTTCGAGGGCGTCCAGCATCAACCACGACGGTCGGGAGAGAGACGGCATGGACCGCGGGACGGTCGGCAGCGCACAGTCGGGCCGGCTTCTGGTCGAGGTGCGACAAGAAGGCACGAGTGCCGTCGTGACTCCGGCGGGTGAGTTGGATCACCACACCGCCGACCTGCTGCGTGAACCTCTCGAGGACTGCCTCGAGAAGGGGTTCTCACGCCTGGTCGTCGACTGCTCGAGGCTGGAGTTCTGCGACTCCACCGGGCTGAACGTCCTGCTCTCCGCCCGGCTGAAGGCCGAGTCCGCGGGCGGTGGGGTGCACCTCGTGGGGATGCAGCCGGTGGTGGCCCGGGTCTTCGAGATCACCGGGGCGGACGCCGTCTTCACCGTCCACGACACGCTGGACGCGGCGCTGGCCGAGTGACACCGCCGATGGTTCGCGTCCCGGATCCCTCCGCGTTATCAGCACGTTACGCGCGTCACAGATCCCCGGCCGAATCCGTGGGTGTTCCAGCGGTCCGGTCGGGCAGGAGACATGCTGACCATGTCGGCAGCGAGGGCGAAACCCGCAAGAAAAGTGCCTCGAACGCACGGCGCGAGCAACAATCGACGGATACGACGTCGACCCCCGTACTGAGTCTTGAATCGTGAACTGGTGAATCGGTGAGGTGAAGCGCTGATGAGCACCACCCGGCCCTACTCGCCGGGCGACCGCGGCCCCGAGCCCAGCGGCGCTTCCGGGACGCCCGCGCAGGGCCCGTCGGGCGAGGGCGCCTCCTCAGGCGCGCCCGGGGAGGCGGCGCCCGCCTCCGGTCGGCAGGTCCGCAGGATGAGCTTCGCGGGCGAGAGCGGTGTCGTTCCGCTCGCCCGCGACTTCACCCGCCAGGCGCTGTACGCATGGGGCTGGCTGCCCGCCGCCACCGCCGACCAGCGGGCCGCGGCCGAGGACGTGCTGCTCGTCGTCTCCGAACTGGTCACCAACGCGTGCCTGCACGCCGAGGGTCCCGAAGAGCTGTGTATCGCGTGCGACAACAAGGTGCTGCGCATCGAGGTCTCCGACCGGGGCTCCGGCCAGCCCGCCCCGCGCACCCCGCACCGCGCCGGACGCCCCGGCGGTCATGGGATGTTCATCGTGCAGCGGCTCTGCCTGGACTGGGGCGTCGTCAGGTCCCCCGGCGTCGCCGGCAAGACGGTGTGGGCGGAGCTCGGCGCGCCCGCGTGACGCGGCTCGGCGCGCCTCGCATGACGCGGTTCCGCGCGCCCGCGTGACTCCGCTCGGTCGCCTCGTGGGTGGCTGACCTCTGGTTACCCGCGGTTCGAACCCTTCTTCGTGTGACATGCCTCGCGTGCCGGATCGTCACGGATCCCGCGCGCACTGTGTCTTCCCTCCCCACGGCCCCGGGCGTACCTTGACGGCCGATCTGATGTGCCGTCAGGAATGAGGGACCGTGTCGTACCACAAGCGAAGCGCGGCGCTGGCGTCCGCCGCTGCCCTGGCCGGCTCGGCGGTCCTGATGGCCGCTCCCGCGGCCCGGGCCGACGTCGTGGACGTCGACTACCAGTGCAGGACGCCGATCGGCGACAAGAGCGCCGTCTCGCCCATCGACATCAAGGGCGTCAAGAGCGGCAGCGGCTACAGGATCACCATGTCCTGGCAGAAGGGCGTCTCCTCCAGCCCGGTCGAACTGGGCAAGGGCGCGATGAACCCGAGCGCCACGATCGTGCTGGGCGGCGCCGAGAGCGGCACCCTGACGGTCACGGGCCCGGCCAACCAGGCGGCGATCCCCGCCGACACCCCCATCAAGATCAGCGACTTGAGCGGCACGTACACGCCCGGGAAGACCGGCAAGGTCACCTTCACCGCGGGTGTGCTCACCATCAAGGCGCTCGGTACGACGACCACGTGCACGCCCGCCAACCACCCGGGCCCGTCCCTGACCCTCGACGTCACGGCGGCCGGCGGCGGCACATCCGGTTCCGCCCCCAGCGGCTCCGGCGCGAGCGGCACGGCATCCGGTGGGCAACTACCGCAGACCGGACCCGAGGACTCCGTGGTCGCCCTCGGCACCCTCGGCGGCACCGTCCTGCTCGCCGGCGCGGCCGGGGTGCTGTGGCTGACCCGTCGCAACCAGGCGGTACGCCACTGAGCCGCCCCCGTACCAACTGGAGCCGCCATGCCGTACCTCCGCCCCGCCTCCGCTCTCGCTCTCGCCGTCGCCTGTGCGAGCCCGCTGGTCGCCGCGCCCGCAGTCGCCGACGCCGGCTGGTCCCTGAGCGGTGCGGGCGGGCGGCCGTACGTGTACGCGGAGGGCGAGCCCGGGACGGTCCTCGAGGACGCGGTGTCGGTGCGCAACCCGGGCGGGCGGCCGCTGACCGTCCGGCTGAGCGGCGCCCAAGAGGCACGGGGGGCGCCGGGGGACTCCGGCCCCTGGATCGCCTTCGCACGCACGACGGGAGGGCACCGGATCCCGGTGCGCACCGTCGTGGTGACCGTGCCCGCCCGTACCCGCGCCGACGTGCCGTTCACCGTGGCGGTGCCCGCGGGAGCGGCACCCGGCGACCACCCGGGCTCGATCGTGGCGAGCACGGGCGGCCGTTCCACCGCCGTACGCCTGCGACTCCGCGTCGTCGGACCGGCGTTGTCCGCGCTGACCGTGGAGCACGTGGCGGTGCGCGGCGGACGGATCTGCTACGAACTGGTCAACCGCGGTACGACCGTGCTGACCCCGAGGCTCGCCGTGCGGGCCTACGGTGTCCTCGGTCGGGTCCTGGACCGCCCCGAGCGCACCCTGCCCCTCGACCTGCCGCCCGGCCGCCGGGTCCGGCTCACCGTGCCGTGGCCGCACCACCCGGTGCTCGACGCGGTGCACGTCCGGGTCGAGGTCACGGCGGCGGGCGGGGCACACGCTTCCGGGGCCGCATCGGCGCGGTTCGTGCCGTGGGGCGCGATGGCGGGCGGCGGGACGGGGCTGCTCGCGGCTGCGGTCGCCGGTGTCGTCGTACGGCGCCGCAGGCACCGGCCGCCGGACCGGCTGACCGGCGAACGACCGTGGCCCGCAGCCGAGTTGACGGGGGCGCCGAGGTGAAGGGGCGCATCGCCGCACTGGTGGCGGTGCTGGCGCTCCTCCTTGTGCCCCTGGCGGCGACCGCCTGGGGCGCCGGCGAACCGGCCGTCGAGCTGTCCGTGTCCCAGGCGGGCACGGGCGGTGCGGTCACCGTGTCGGGCAGCGGCTGGCGGGCGAAGATCCTGCTGATGATCCTCATCTGCGGGCAGGCCACGCCGTCCCGGGGAGTGATCGGCGGCACCAACTCCTGCGCCAACGCGGACGGACGGGCCGTCACGACCGACGCGCGGGGCCACTTCAGCAGGAAGCTGCCGGTGGCCGAGCCGCCCGCGCCGTGCCCCTGCGTGGTGCACGTCGCCACCGTCACCGGGGCCGGGGCCACCACCGACGCGGCCTTCCAGGTCGCCGGGCACGCCGTCAAGCCGCTGCCCGCACAGTCCGCCGCCGGACGTCTGTCGGTGCTGACGGACACCCGTCTCGACGGCTCCAGTGGACTGCTGACCTGGTTCGGGGCACCGCCGAAGCGCACGCTCGTGTTCACGGTCGGCAACGTCGGCTCGTCGCCGGTGAAGGATCCCGTCTTCCGGGTCGGCACCTCGCACGGCGTGTTCGCGCCGCAGTGGGACGAGCGCCAGTGGCACGGCACGGTCGCGCCCGGCCGGAAGGCGGAGATCAGGCTGCCGGTGGAGCTCACGGCGGGCGCCCACGGCGACTACACGGTCTCCCTCGAGTACGGCGGCAAGGTCCTCGCGGAGCAGCCCTGGGGTGTCGCCCGGCCCTGGGGCGTGACCGTCTTCTGGGTCCTGGTCTGCCTGGTCGTGCCGGCGGCCGTGTTCCGCGTCGGCATGGCGGTCGTGGACCGGGTCAGGCCGCGCGGCGCGGTGCTACGCCACCGGGGCCTTCGGCTGCCCGGCGTCGCCCTGCCCCTGCCGAAACCGCCCGCTCCCGCAAGGACCAGCCCCACTTCGGCGCTGCCGTGGTTCACCCCGGACACGGATCCGGGGACCGCGGCGAGCGGCCGGCTCTGCGCACCGCACGAGGACGGTCCGGCGACCCCTACGAAGGGAAACACGTGAGAACGGCGGCGGGCCAGGTGACGCTGACCCCGGACGCGTACACCATCAACGTCGACAAGCCGATCTCCACGGACACCAAGTGCACCCCGAAGGAGACGGTGGGACCGGCGGCGACCATCAAGGTGACCGGCGGGAGCGGGGGAGCGGGCGGTACGACGGGCGGGCTGCCGACGGTGGTGCCGACGACGCTCCTCCCGACCGACCCGCCGCCGGGCCTGCCTACCGCGTCCCCCACCGTGACGTCCCCGACGGCCACCTCCTCCGCGACGTCCCCGACGGCGAGCGCGACCGGCGGCGACGGTGGGGGCAGACGGACTTCACGGGCAAGGAGGTCCAGGTCCCGTACGCCTGCAGGACGCCCATCGGCGACAAGAGCGCCACGTCGC
The DNA here is from genome assembly GCF_055639175.1 of Streptomyces sp. NPDC107546. Lineage (NCBI taxonomy): Bacteria > Bacillati > Actinomycetota > Actinomycetes > Kitasatosporales > Streptomycetaceae > Streptomyces > Streptomyces sp. NPDC107546. The sequence continues at coordinate 19,721 of NZ_JBVKBA010000034.1, forward strand.
CGGTGCAGATCGACGCGAAGAAGGCGGGCGGGAGCTTCGATCTCACCGTGCGGTTCAAGAAGTCGGTGATGAACAGCCCGGCCGACATCCCCGAAGGCTCGGTGAAACCGTCGATGGAGGTCGTGGTGGGCGGCGCGGACAAGGGCACGGTCCATGTCGAGGGCCCGGCGAACGCGCAGGACATCAAGTCGGGTGATCCGATCGGTGTCCCGGACCTGACGGGAACCTACAAACCGGGCGCCGGCGGGGATTCGACGCTGTCGCCGGGCGTGCTGACCATCAAGGCCCTCGGCACCACCACCACGTGCACACCGACGAAGACGGAGGTGTCGCTGACGCTGGACACCGAGCAGCAGCCGGGCGAGGACGTCCGGAGGCACGTCGTCGGGCGGTACGACGGGCGGCGGGACCGCGGGCGGCGGCACGACGGCCGGGGGTAGGACAGACGGCGGCACGACGGCCGGGGGTACGACAGGCGGCGGCCTGGCCCAGACGGGCACGGACGACCACGGCACCCTCAAGGCCCTTGGTCTGGTGGCGGGAACGGCGATCCTGCTGGGCGGCGCGGTCTTCACGTTCCTGCCCCGCCGCGTCCGCTGACCCGGGGGAACGGCGAAGGGCCGCCGCATCCGGGTGGGTGCGGCGGCCCTCCGAGAGCTTGGGACAGACGTCAGTGCACGTCGCCCATGAGCTCCTTGACCTTGCTGCGGTACATCCAGACCGCAAGACCGGCCACCACGGCGAGCGCGGCCTGCAGGGCCACGATGCCCGCCTTGTTCAGGTCGACGCCCGCGATGGACAGCAGACCGGTCGTGGCGTCACCGGCGGTGACGGCCAGGAACCAGACACCCATCATCTGGGAGGCGTACTTCGCCGGCGCCATCTTGGTGGTGACCGACAGACCCACCGGGGACAGCGTCAGCTCACCGATGGTCTGCACGAAGTAGATCGCCACCAGCCACATCGCGGCCGCCTTGTGACCGCCGTCGGCGATCCCCAGCGGGGCGAGGAAGAGGAAGAAGGACGCGCCGATCAGGACCAGGCCCATCGCGAACTTCACCGCGGTGCTCGGCTCCTTGCCGCGCCGGGCCAGCGCCAGCCACGCCCAGGCGAAGACCGGGGCCAGCGCCATGATCATGACCGGGTTGACCGACTGGTACCAGGAGACCGGGAAGTTCCAGCCGAAGATCGTGTTCTTCGCCGAGGAGTCGGCGAACAGCGAGACCGTCGAGCCGCCCTGGTCGTAGATCATCCAGAACACGGCCGCGGCGACGAAGAACCAGATGTACGCCGTCATCTTCGACTGCTCGGTGCGGTCGAGGTCCTTGTCCCGCTTGATGCGGGCGATGACCAGGATCGGGATGATGAGGCCGGCCAGAGTGATCGGGACCAGCAGCCAGTTCAGCGTGTAGACGCCGGAGAAACCGACGATCGCGTAGAAGACGACCGCGACGCCCGCCCACAGGGCGGCCTTGGTCAGCGTGGCCTTCTTCTGCTCGGCCGTCAGCGGGGTCGGGACGACCTGCGAGTGGGAGCTGAGGTGACGGCCGCCCAGCAGGAACTGGCCGAGGCCGAGCGCCATACCGAGCGCGGCGAGCGCGAAGCCCAGGTGCCAGTTGACGTTCTGGCCGACGGTGCCGATGACCAGCGGCGCGGCGAAGGCGCCGAGGTTGATGCCGATGTAGAAGAGGGTGAAGCCACCGTCGCGGCGCGGGTCGTCCGGGCCCTCGTAGAGGTGGCCGACCATCGTGGAGATGTTCGCCTTCAGCAGGCCCGAACCGATCGCGACGAGGCCGAGACCGGCGAAGAACGTACCGGCGGTGGGCAGGGCGAGCGTGAGGTGGCCCAGCATGATGACGAAGCCCGCCACGGCGACCGTCTTGCGGGGGCCGAGGACGCGGTCGGCGAACCAGCCGCCCGGCAGGGCGAGCAGGTACACGAGGGACAGGTACACCGAGTAGATCGCGGTCGCGGTGGCCGCGCTCATGTGCAGGCCGCCCGGTGCCACCAGGTACAGCGGGAGGAGGGCCTTCATGCCGTAGTAGGAGAACCGCTCCCACATCTCCGTCATGAAGAGGGTGGCCAGTCCGCGGGGGTGGCCGAAGAAGGTCTTCTCGGATCCGGGGGTGCCCGGGCGGACCGAGTCCTTCGTCAGGCTGGACGCCATGGTCGTTCCTTGCTGGTCGGGACGCGCTGCACGAGCGTCACGCGCCCGTGGGGGGACGGCCGGCACCGGCGGGATCGGACGTCCGCCCCACGCCCACGGGGTGTACGCCCCGGATCACGGAGCGATGGACGACGACCACCGGGATCCACGCCTCTACGCGCGTTGAGCGCTCAAGGCCCGGCCACAGGTCATTCCTTCAGGGCTGGGAGGAGGCCAGCCCGCACATAAAAGAGACCTTCAGCGTCGAGCTACCGCCAAAGGTCCCTGCTGGTGCTACAGGCGTTCTCTTCACCATACGGCACGGCACAGCTGGATATGGAAGGACTTGAGACACGGATCACAGGTAGTTAAGGAACTATGGTCACCTATTCGAAGGTCTACGCCCAAATGGCCCCCAAGAGGTGGAGGCGTGACCACGGAGCGTCACGAACGGCGGCGCCGCCGCATCGTCCCAGGTCCAGGTAAGAGTTGCCGGCCGCCATCACACCTTTGCTCTTGTCCTGGGCGGACTACCATCACCCCATGACCCGTGTACTGCTCGCCGAGGACGACGCGTCCATCTCGGAGCCGCTGGCCCGTGCCCTGCGCCGGGAGGGTTACGAGGTCGAGGTGCGCGAGGACGGACCCACCGCGCTCGACGCCGGAATGCAGGGCGGCGTCGACCTGGTCGTGCTGGACCTCGGGCTGCCCGGCATGGACGGTCTGGAGGTGGCCCGCCGGCTGCGCGCCGACGGCCACACCGTCCCGATCCTCATCCTGACCGCACGGGCCGACGAGGTGGACACCGTCGTCGGTCTCGACGCTGGCGCCGACGACTACGTCACCAAGCCGTTCCGGCTCGCCGAACTGCTCGCCCGGGTCCGCGCCCTGCTGCGGCGCGGCGCCACCGAGCCCGCGCAGCCGCCCGCCACGCACGGCGTGCGCATCGACGTGGAGTCGCACCGGGCGTGGATGGGCGACGAGGAGCTGCAGCTCACCGCGAAGGAGTTCGACCTGCTCCGGGTCCTGGTCCGGGACGCGGGCCGGGTCGTCACGCGCGACCAGCTGATGCGCGAGGTCTGGGACACGACGTGGTGGTCGTCCACGAAGACCCTGGACATGCACATCTCCTGGCTCCGCAAGAAGCTGGGCGACGACGCGGCGAACCCGCGGTACATCGCGACGGTACGGGGCGTGGGCTTCCGGTTCGAGAAGAACTAGGCGCTGCCGCTGGGCTCCGCCGGGATCCGGTGTGGTTCGGGGTGGCCACAGGGCGTCACGCCGTTGTGGCTGGTGTGCGTCCGCGGCCGCGGGTCTCCTGTGGCTGGTCGCGCAGTTCCCGCACCCCTTCAGGGCGCGGCCCCACCCCATGGCCCAGACGTGCCCGGGGCACACTGGTCGTCGTAAAGCCACCGCCCGGAGGGCCCCGTGCGTCGTCGTCTCATCCAGTCCACCCTCGCCGTCGTCCTCGTGGTGATCGCGGTCTTCGGCGTCTCCCTCGTGATCGTCGAGACCCGGACGATCAGCAACAGCGCCCAGGAGCGCGTCGACTCCGAGGCGCTGCGGCTGGCCAGCATCGTGGACAGCCGGATCCTCGGCGACGAGAAGGTCAGCGCCGCGGTCTTCAAGGACCAGGTCACCGGCGACAGGTACGCGGTGATCGACATCCCCGGCCAGCCCACCATCCGGGTCGGCGACCAGCCCACCGGTGACGTCATCCACTCCACGACCAAGGGCGAGGAGGGGGAGACGGTCCGCGTCGAGGAGCCCCGCTCCGCCGTCACCCGCGAAGTCGGCCGTACGCTGCTGATCATCGCCCTGGTGGCGCTGCTCGCGATCATCGCCGCGGTGCTGCTCGCGGTGCGCCAGGCCAACCGCCTCGCCTCCCCGCTCACCGACCTCGCCGAGACCGCCGAGCGCCTCGGCTCCGGTGACCCGCGGCCGCGCCACAAGCGGTACGGCGTCCCGGAGCTGGACCGGGTCGCCGACGTCCTCGACTCCTCCGCCGAGCGGATCGCCCGCATGCTGACCGCCGAGCGGCGCCTGGCGGCCGACGCCTCGCACCAGCTGCGCACGCCCCTGACGGCGCTGTCCATGCGGCTGGAGGAGATCACGCTCACAGACGACCCGGACACGGTGAAGGAGGAGGCGACGATCGCGCTGACGCAGGTGGAACGGCTCACCGACGTCGTGGAGCGGCTGCTGACGAACGCCCGTGACCCGCGCACCGGCTCCGCCGTCTCCTTCGACCTGGACGAGGTCATCCAGCAGCAGCTCGCCGAGTGGCGGCCCGCCTACCGCAGCGCGGGACGTGCGATCGTCAGCTCCGGCAAACGGCACCTGCGGGCCGTGGGGACGCCGGGGGCGGTCGCCCAGGTGCTGGCGGCGCTGATCGAGAACTCGCTCATGCACGGGGGCGGCACGGTGGCCCTGCGCACCCGGGTCACCGGCAACCAGGCGGTCGTGGAGGTCACGGACGAGGGGCCGGGGGTGCCGCCGGAGCTGGGCTCCCGCATCTTCGAGCGCACCATCAGCGGCCGTAACTCCACGGGCATCGGTCTGGCGGTGGCGCGTGACCTCGCGGAGGCCGACGGCGGCCGCCTGGAGATGCTCCAGGCCAAGCCCCCGGTCTTCGGCCTGTTCCTGTCCCGGACCCCGCTGAGGGTGCCCGCCGAACCGGAGGAACCGGAGCCCACCGTGAGGTGAGCCGGGGAGCGGGTCCCGATGAAGCGGTCGGTCAGGACTTGCTCACTTCACCGCATCACGCTTGGTGATGTTCTTCACCGCATGACGCCGGGCGATGTTCCTCGCCCCACCACGCCGGGCGAGTTGCTGTTTCAGGCGTCGGCGGGGCGATGCCGCCGGTCAGCGGTTCGCGTGCTCGTCGTGGCGGCGCTGCTCCGACTCCTGGAGTATCGACTCGGCACCCGCCACCGCCGACCCCGCCGGCATGGCCCGGAACACCCAGGTGCGGTACGACCAGAAGCGGAACAGCGTCCCGAGGCCGATGCCGAGGAACTTGAAGACGTTGCTCTGCAGCGGGCTGTCCCAGCCGAACCCGTACGTCGCCAGGTACAGCACGCCGTTCTCGATCACCAGTCCCGCCGCGCTGAACACCAGGAACAGGGTCATCTCGCGGGTGCGCCCGCTCTTGTCCCGGTCCCGGTAGGTGAAGTAGCGGAAGCCGATGTAGTTGAAGACGATGGCGACGACCGTGGCGATGATGCTCGCCCGGACCACCTGGAGCCCCGTGACATTCCGCACGAGGTTGAACACCAGGAGGTTGACCAGCAGACCCGCCCCGCCGACCGCGCCGAACTTGGCGATCTCGCGCAGCATCCGGTCGAACTTCCGGCGCACCGCGCCCTGGGGCCTGTCCGTCAGACTTGTGGAACCACTGCCCATGGTGTCGCCAGCCCCCGTCGGGTCGGTCGTACTCGGTCGCGTCATTGGTGTCGTTCGTGCCACTCGGTGACAGCGGGCCTTCGGCGGAGAGCGCCGAACGGCCCCGTCGACCCGGCCATGCTAACGAGCGCCGGTGAACGACGTCCGGGGACCATACATGAGGACGGAAAGAAAGCCACCTGGACCCCGTTCCGTAACCCCCCATGTTTTTTATGCGCGTACCCCTTCGAAAGTCCCTCGGAAACGGCCCTCCAAACGCCCTCCGCGGGGACGGAAACCGGCCTCACTGGCCAGGCCGATACCCTAGGTGCGTGACATTCCCGGTAGTCGGCATGGTCGGCGGTGGCCAGCTCGCTCGTATGACCCACGAGGCAGGCATCCCGCTCGGCATCAGGTTCAAGCTCCTCAGTGACACACCTCAGGACTCCGCGGCACAGGTCGTCGGCGACGTCGTCGTCGGCGACTACCGCGACCTGGAGACGCTGCGTGCCTTCGCGCAGGGCTGTGACGTGATCACCTTCGATCACGAGCACGTGCCCACCGAGCACCTGCGGGCCCTGGAGGCGGACGGCATCGCCGTGCGTCCCGGCCCGGACGCGCTCGTGCACGCCCAGGACAAGGGTGTGATGCGCGCCAAACTCGACGCCATCGGTGCGCCCTGCCCGCGGCACCGGATCGTCAGCGACCCCGAGGACGTCGCCGCGTTCGCCGCCGAGGGCGATGGTTTCCCCGTCGTCCTGAAGACCGTCCGCGGCGGCTACGACGGCAAGGGCGTGTGGGTGGTGGACTCCGTCGAGGAGGCCGCCGACCCCTTCCGCGCCGGCGTCCCCGTCCTCGCCGAGGAGAAGGTCGACTTCGTCCGGGAGCTGGCCGCCAACGTCGTACGGTCGCCGCACGGGCAGGCCGTCGCCTACCCGGTCGTGGAGTCCCGGCAGGTGAACGGCGTCTGCGACACGGTGATAGCCCCGGCCCCCGACCTGGACGACGAGCTGGCCCTCGAGGCCGAGCAGCTCGCGCTCACCATCGCCAAGGAACTCGGCGTGGTCGGTCACCTCGCCGTGGAGCTGTTCCAGACCCGTGACGGCCGCATCCTGGTCAACGAGCTGGCGATGCGCCCGCACAACTCGGGCCACTGGTCGATGGACGGCGCGATCACCTCGCAGTTCGCCAACCATGTGCGGGCCGTCCTCGACCTCCCGCTCGGCGACCCGCGCCCGCGCGCCAAGTGGACGGTCATGGTGAACGTCCTGGGCGGCGACTACCCCGACATGTACTCGGCGTACCTGCACTGCATGGCGCGTGATCCGCAGCTCAAGATCCACATGTATGGCAAGGACGTGAAGCCCGGCCGCAAGGTGGGCCACGTCAACACCTACGGCGACGACCTCGACGACGTGCTGGAGCGCGCCCGTCACGCAGCCGGCTACCTGAGAGGCACGATCACCGAATGAGCCCCGTTGTTGGCATCGTCATGGGGTCGGACTCCGACTGGCCCGTCATGGAGGCCGCCGCCAAGGCCCTCGACGAGTTCGAGATCGCGTACGAGGTCGACGTCGTCTCCGCGCACCGCATGCCGCGCGAGATGATCACGTACGGCGAGCAGGCGGCGGACCGTGGTCTGAAGGCGATCATCGCGGGCGCCGGCGGTGCCGCGCACCTGCCCGGCATGCTCGCCTCCGTCACCCCGCTGCCCGTCATCGGCGTGCCGGTCCCGCTGAAGTACCTGGACGGCATGGACTCGCTGCTGTCGATCGTGCAGATGCCGGCCGGTGTCCCCGTGGCCACCGTGTCCGTCGGCGGCGCCCGCAACGCCGGGCTGCTCGCGGCGCGCATCCTCGCCGCGCACGACGAGGAACTCCTGCAGAGGATGCGGGAGTTCCAGCAGGAGCTCAACGACCAGGCCACCGAGAAGGGCAAGCGCCTGCGCTCCAAGGTCGAGGGAGCGGCGGCGGGCTTCGGCTTCAACTCGGGGAAGTGACGCGATGACCTCGCCGTCCTTGCAGTCCGCCCGGGAACTGCTGCGGGAGTTCCCGGTCGTCGACGGGCACAACGACCTGCCCTGGGCGCTGCGCAAGCAGGCCCGCTACGACCTGGACACCCTGGACATCGCCCGGCACCAGAACGCCCGCCTGCACACCGACCTGCCCCGGCTGCGCGAGGGCGGGGTCGGCGCCCAGTACTGGTCGGTGTACGTGCCCTGCGACCTGCCCGACCCGGTGCCCGCGACGCTGGAACAGATCGACTGCGTACGGCAGCTGCTCGCCCGCTACCCGGCGGACCTGGCTCCCGCACTGACCGCCGCCGACATGGAGAGTGCGCGCAAGGACGGCCGGATCGCCTCCCTCATGGGCGCCGAGGGCGGCCACTCCATCGCGAACTCGCTCGGCACGCTGCGCGGCCTGTACGGGCTCGGCGTGCGCTACATGACCCTCACCCACAACGACAACGTGGCATGGGCGGACTCCGCGACGGACGAACCGGGCGTCGGCGGCCTCTCGGACTTCGGCCGTGAGGTGGTCCGGGAGATGAACCGCCTCGGCATGCTCGTCGACCTCTCGCACGTGGCGGCGACCACGATGCGCGACGCGCTGGACACCACCGAAGCCCCGGTGATCTTCTCGCACTCCTCCGCCCGCGCGGTGTGCGACCACCCGCGCAACATCCCCGACGACGTCCTCGAACGCCTGCCCGCCAACGGCGGCGTGGCGATGGTGACGTTCGTGCCGAAGTTCGTCCTCCAGGCGGCCGTCGACTGGACGGCCGCGGCGGACGACAACATGCGCGCGCACGGCCTGCACCCCCTCGACACCACCCCCGAGGCGATGAAGGTCCACCGCGCCTTCGAGGAGCGCACCCCGCGCCCGGTCGCCACGGTCGCCACGGTCGCCGACCACCTCGACCACATGCGCGAGGCGGCGGGCATCGACCACGTCGGCATCGGCGGCGACTACGACGGCACCGCCTTCACCCCGGACGGCCTGGGCGACGTCTCCGGCTACCCGAACCTGATCGCGGAGCTGCTGGACCGCGGCTGGTCGAGGGCCGACCTCGCCAAGCTGACCTGGCAGAACGCGGTACGGGTGCTGGGTGCGGCCGAGGACGTGGCGCGCGACGTGCAGACCAGCCGCGCGCCGTCCCACGCGACCATCGAGGATCTCGACGGCTGACCGTCCGGGACGGGGCGGGACGGTCCGGTACGCCCCACCGGGTCCGAGCCGCCGTCCTCCCGGCCCTGCGGGGAGTCGCGCCCGCAGCCGAGCTGCCGCCCCCGGCCCGCGCTGTCGGCAGCTCGGGCCGGGCAGGACAGCGGCGGGTTCAGGCGTGCTCGATCCGGCACAGGCAGAAGGGGTGTCCCGCCGGGTCGGCGTACACCATGAAGTCCTTCTTCTCCCGGTCCTCCACGTCCAGTGGCCGCGCACCCAGCGCCAGCACCTTCTCGTGCGCCGCGTCCACCTCCTCCCAGGTGGAACCCGCGTCGAAGTCGAGGTGGAACTGCTGCGGATTGCGGTCCGCGCGCGGCCATTCCGGCGGGGTGTAGCCCTCCACCCGCTGGAAGCCGATCCGCGGCCCGTCGGGGATCCGCAGGACGACCCACTCCTCGTCCTCGGCCTTGGGTGTGCCACCGCCCACGCGCGCGTAGAACTCGGCGAGCGCGCGCGGGTCCGGGCAGTCGATCACCACGTTGCGGAAACGTGCCACAGCGGGCATGAGGGGCCTCCTTCGGCGTCAGCAGGCGCAGAGGCAGAACGGGTGCCCGGCCGGGTCCGCGTAAACGCGGAAGGTGCGCGAGCGGTCCTCCGCGTCGAGCGGCTTCGCGCCCAGTTCCAGCACCCCCTTCTCCGCCGCGTCCAGGTCCTCCACCACCAGGTCCAGGTGGAACTGCTGGGAGTGGTCGGGCGCGGGCCACTTCGGCGGTACGAATCCGGGCGCCGCCTGGAAGGCCAGCGCCTGCCCGCCGGGCACCCGCAGGTCCACCCAGTCCCCCTCGCCCTCGACGCTGCCGCCGAGCACCTCGGCGTAGAAGGCGGCGAGCGCGCCCGGGTCCGGGCAGTCCAGGACGACGGGGCCGAGCTTGGCGAGAGCCATGACTTCCTCCTCCAGATCGCGGTTACCGATGGAACTCTGTTCCCTGTTACCGAAAGAAGTCATCAACCGGTAACAGTCACTGTGTGCTCATGCTCCCGGTCATGAGGTGACAGCGCAAGAGGTACACGCCGGTCGGCCCCGGTTACCGCATCAGCGGCTGCTGGAGGTAACGTCGCGGGCATGAGTGAGAGATCGCCCGCTCCCGGCGGACTGGAACTCGTCCAGGCCCTGGTGAACACGCTGGACATCGAGTCGGGCAACGACTCGCTGGACACCGTGGAGGGCCGGGCCCGTTTCGCTCTCACCGAGGACGAACTGCCGCGCGCCCGCGAACTGCGCGAGTCGTTGCGGGCCGCGCTGCTCGCCCACGCTGGCCACCCGCCGCACCGCGAGGTGACCCCCCTGACCCGCCTGCTGGCGCAGGCCCCGCTCTATGTGGCCGTCGACGAGCGGGACGGCTCGGCCCGCCTGACCCCCACCGACGAGGGCTCCCTGCACGCGCGTGTGGCGGCCGCGGTCGGCGAGGCGCTGACAGCGGGCACCTGGGACCGTCTGAAGGCCTGTGAGGCCGTGACGTGCCACTGGGCGTACTACGACCGCAGTCCGGCCGGGCGCGGCCGTTGGTGCTCGATGGCGGTGTGCGGGGCGCGCGCGAAGATGCGGCGGTACCGGGCGAAAGAGGCGTGATCCACAGGGAGTTCGCCGGTCGGACGGTGACCCGGTGGTGCAGAATGCAACAGGACGCCGGTCCGGCCGACTGAGCCTCGGCCGGACCGGCGTCACCCGTACGTCTATGCGGTGGGGCGGCCCATCGCCCGGAACGTCCACCCGGCCCGGCGCCAGACCTCCGGGTCGAGCGCGTTGCGGCCGTCGAGGACGATGCGGGAGGCCACCGCCTCGCCCAGCTCCGCCGGGTCCAGCTCGCGGAACTCACGCCACTCGGTGAGGTGCAGGACGACGTCGGCGCCCCGGACCGCCTCCAGCGCGGAGTCGGCGTAGCCGAGCGTCGGGAAGAGCCGCCGGGCGTTGTCCATGCCCTTGGGGTCGTAGACCGTGACCTGGCCGCCCTGCAGGTGGATCTGCCCCGCGACGTTCAGCGCGGGCGAGTCACGGACGTCGTCGGAGTCCGGCTTGAAGGTGGCGCCGAGCACCGCGACCCGCTTGCCGAGGAACGAACCGCCGCCCAGCGCCTCCCGCGCCATCTCCACCATCTGGCCGCGCCGGCGCATGTTGATGGAGTCGATCTCGCGCAGGAAGGTCAGCGCCTGGTCGGCGCCCAGCTCGCCGGCGCGCGCCATGAAGGCCCGGATGTCCTTCGGCAGACAGCCGCCGCCGAAGCCGATCCCCGCCCGCAGGAACTTCTTGCCGATCCGGTCGTCGTACCCGATGGCCTCCGCCAGCCTGACCACGTCGCCGCCCGCGGCCTCGCACACCTCCGCCATCGCGTTGATGAAGGAGATCTTGGTGGCGAGGAAGGAGTTCGCGGAGGCCTTCACCAGCTCGGCGGTCGGGAAGTCGGTCACCACGAACGGCGAGCCCTCGGCGATCGGCGTCGCGTACACCTCGCGCAGCAGCTTCTCGGCGCGCTCGCTGCGCACACCGACCACGATCCGGTCCGGGTGCAGCGTGTCCTTGACGGCGAAGCCCTCGCGCAGGAACTCCGGGTTCCAGGCCAGTTCGGCGTCCCCGCCTGCGGGCGCGTGCTCGGCGAGGTACGTGGCGAGGCGGTCCGCGGAGCCCACGGGCACGGTCGACTTGCCGACGACGAGCGCGGGGCCCTTCAGATGCGGCGCGAGGGAGGCGATCGCGGCGTCGACGTACGACATGTCGCAGGCGTACTCGCCGTGCTTCTGCGGCGTGTTCACACACAGGAAGTGGACGTCCCCGAAATCGGCCAGCTCGGCCCAGTCCATCGTGAAGCGCAGCCGCCCGCTGGATCCCTCGATGCCCGCGACGTGCTTGCGCAGCAACTCCTCGAGCCCGGGCTCGTACATCGGGACCTCGCCCCGCTGCAGCGTCTCGATCTTCTCGGGCACGACGTCCAGCCCCAGCACCTCGAACCCCAGCTCGGCCATGGCCGCGGCGTGTGTCGCGCCGAGATAGCCGGTGCCGATCACGGTGATCTTGAGGCTCATGGGTGCTCCAGAACGGGTAGGGCGGTGACCGGTGCCCGAGCATAGCCGGGTGCCTTCGTGGGCAATTTCCCAGCTGTCGCCAAGCTCACGTACCCGTCCCGTGGGCGGCCCCCTAAAATTCGAGTTACTTAACGGTAATTAGCGTCAGCGCACTGCGTCTTCCTGGAGCGTGAGAGACCTTGGCCGGATCGGCTGACTTCGACCTGTACCGCCCGTCCGAGGAGCACGACATGCTCCGCGACGCCATCCGCTCGCTGGCCGAGGCGAAGATCGCGCCCTACGCCGCCGCGGTGGACGAGGAGGCCCGCTTCCCGCAGGAGGCGCTGGAGGCCCTCGTCGCGAACGACCTGCACGCGGTGCACGTACCGGAGGAGTACGGCGGCGCCGGCGCGGACGCGCTCGCCACCGTCATCGTGATCGAGGAGGTGGCCCGTGTCTGCGTGTCCTCCTCCCTCATCCCGGCCGTGAACAAGCTCGGCTCACTGCCGGTGATCCTCTCCGGCTCCGAGGAGCTGAAGAAGAAGTACCTGGCGCCGCTGGCCAAGGGCGACGCGATGTTCTCCTACTGCCTCTCCGAGCCCGAGGCGGGCTCCGACGCGGCCGGCATGAAGACGCGCGCGGTCCGCGACGGCGACCACTGGGTCCTCAACGGCGTCAAGCGCTGGATCACCAACGCAGGCGTCTCCGAGTACTACACGGTCATGGCGGTGACCGACCCCGAGAAGCGCTCCAAGGGCATATCCGCCTTCGTCGTCGAGAAGTCGGACCCGGGCGTGTCCTTCGGCGCCCCGGAGAAGAAGCTCGGCATCAAGGGCTCACCCACCCGCGAGGTCTACTTCGACAACGTCCGCATCCCCGCCGACCGCATGATCGGCGAGGAGGGCACCGGCTTCGCCACGGCGATGAAGACCCTCGACCACACCCGCATCACCATCGCCGCCCAGGCCCTCGGTGTCGCGCAGGGCGCTTTCGACTACGCCAAGAACTACGTCAAGGAGCGCAAGCAGTTCGGCAAGCCGATCGCCGACTTCCAGGGCATCCAGTTCATGCTCGCCGACATGGCGATGAAGATCGAGGCCGCCCGCCAGCTGACGTACGCGGCCGCCGCCAAGTCCGAGCGCGGTGACTCCGACCTCACCTTCCAGGGCGCCGCCGCCAAGTGCTTCGCCTCGGACGTGGCCATGGAGGTCACCACGGACGCCGTCCAGTTGCTCGGCGGCTACGGCTACACCCGCGACTACCCGGTCGAGCGCATGATGCGCGACGCGAAGATCACCCAGATTTACGAAGGCACGAACCAGGTCCAGCGGATCGTGATGGCGAGGAACCTTCCCTAGCAGGAGCCCATTCCGCCTGCGCAGACACCTCCTCGGCCCCCGGCATCGCGCCGGGGGCCGTTCGCATGGGGCCGTAGGGGCCGGGTGGCGTACAGATGGCCGGTGGGGACCGGATGGCCTCCACGGGGAATGAATGAGACGCCGGCGAAGGGGCGGCACCGCATCGACCGCCGTCCCCGGAGCGCCGGGCATCGGCCGGCTGAAGGGCGTACCCCATGCCTGAGCTGCCAGACGTCGAGGGATTCCGGAAGGTGCTCGAATCCTGCGCGCAGGGCAGGGTCATCCGACGCGTCGACGTGCGCGACGCGGGCGTCCTGCGCGGGGTGAGCGTGCGGCGGCTGCGCGACGCGCTGGAGGGCCGCCGGTTCACCGAGCCGAAGCGGCACGGGAAGTGGCTGCTCGCCGGCACCGGCGGCGGCCCGACGCTCCTGCTGCACTTCGGCATGACGGGCCGGCTGGTCTGCGGTCGTCCCGACAACGCGGTCGAGGCCCACGATCGTGTCCTGTTCACGGTGGGCGGCGACCGGCAGCTCCGCTACCGCGACCAGCGCAAGCTTCAGGGGCTCTGGCTGGCCGACGACGACTGCGCCATCGCCCGGCTGCTCGGACGCCAGGGACCCGACGCCCTGGCGGTGGACGGCAGGGAGTTCGAGGCCGCGCTCTCTTCCCGCGGCGCCCGTGTCAAGAGCGTCCTCATGGACCAGTCCGTCCTGGCCGGACTGGGCAATCTGCTCGCCGACGAGATCCTGTGGCGCGCCGGGGTTCGTCCCACCCGCCGGGCGAGCGACCTCACCCAGGCCGAACTCCGGCGCCTGTACACGCACATGCGCCGCACCCTGCGCTCGGCGGTCACCGCCGGCTGCGTGCCGCCGCGCGACTCCTGGCTCACCGGCCACCGCGACGACCCCCTCCCGGCCTGCCCGCGCTGCGGTGACATCCTGCGCCGGTCCCGCGTCGCCGGTCGCGGCACGGTGTGGTGCCCGCGGTGCCAGCCGGACGGGACGCCACCGTGACGGGGTCGTCGCGGTGGCACTAGTTGCCGGAGACCGTCACCGCCTGGTCGTTCTTCAGCTCGTCGACCAGTGTCTTGACCTTCGCCTTGTCCCACAGCAGGTTGCCGCCGCTCGAGCCGGAGATCGGCATGTTCATGGACTTGCCGTCGCCGCCGTTGACGCCCTTCATCGCCCAGAACATGGAGGCCAGGTCCCACAGGGACATGTCCTTGTCCACGGTCAGCGCGTCCAGGCCGGCGCCCATCGTCGGGTAGAGCTTGAACGGGTTCAGGACCGTCGACGGGGTTGCGACCTGGTGGGCGAGCGCCGCCAGGAACTTCTGCTGGTTCTTGGTGCGCTGCAGGTCGCTCTGTGCGAAGGCGTGCCGGGTGCGGACGAAGGCGAGGGCCTGCTCGCCGTTCAGTTGCTGGGTGCCCGCCTTGAAGTCGGCGCCCGAGTACTTGTCCTTGAAGCCCTTGTCGATCGTGATCGTGACACCGCCGACCGCGTCCACGATGTTCGCGAAGCCGCCGAAGCCGATCTCCGCGTAGTGGTCGATGCGCAGGCCGGTGTTGTACTCGACCGTGCGGACCAGCAGCTCCGGGCCGTCCTCCGCGTAGGCCGCGTTCAGCTTCACATGGCGTCCGGTGCCCTGGTAGACCTTGCCGGACGTGGACCCCTTGTACGTGGGTATCTGCACGTCCGAGTCGCGCGGCAGCGAGATCAGTGTGTCGCCGTTGTCGCCGACGTGCAGGATCATCATGGTGTCCGTGCGCTTGCCCTCGGCGGACCCGGTGTGCAGCTTCTTCTTGTCCGCGTCCGACATGCCGGCGCGGCTGTCGGAGCCGACGATCAGGTAGTTGGTGCCCTTGCCCGCCGCGGGCCGGTCGATGACCTTGGAGAGGTCGACGTCGCGGTGGAGTTTGGAGTCGGCCCAGAAGTAGGTGGCGACCGAGGTCACCGCCAAGGCGGTGACCAGCGTGATCGTGGTCCACTTGATCCGGCGGCGCCAGTTGGGCGCGGTGCGCGCCCCGCCGGGTCCGCCGCCGCCCGGTCCGTGGGGTCTGCCGGCCGGGCCGCCGTAGACCTGGCCGGTGTTGTAACCGCTCTCATAGCCGTTGTCGTAGCCGCCGTACCCCTGGTCGTCGTACGTCGGTTGCTGCGGCACCCCGCCGTACGGCGGCGCGGCCTGGGGGCCGCCCGGTGCGCCGGGCGTACGCCGGACCTGCCGCATCACGCGCGCGCCCTCGGGCTGAGCGCTGGTGCTGCCGCGTCCGTAGCGGTTGCCGCGGCTGTCGTCGGACCATCCCTCGGGCCAATTGTTCATGCGCCCCAGTGTGCAGGGTCGGGCTGTGGGCCGTACAAGAGCCGAGGAAAAACAGGGTCAGGGCTGTTGCGAAGCCGACACAAAGTCTCCGGATCGTGGCGCGGCATAAGGTGGAGGCCATGACAGACCAGGCCCCCGCCCCGGAATCAGAAATTCTGGGCGAAACAGAGGCTGCACTTCCCGGGAAGCCCACCTTCGCGTCCCGGACCACGCTCAGCCACATCATGACGCACAACGACACCAACCTGCTGGGCACGGTGCACGGCGGCGTGATCATGAAACTCGTCGACGACGCGGCGGGCGCGGTGGCCGGCCGGCACAGCGGCGGACCCGCGGTGACGGCGTCGATGGACGAGATGGTGTTCCTGGAGCCCGTCCGGGTCGGCGACCTGGTCCATGTGAAGGCGCAGGTCAACTGGACGGGCCGGACGTCGATGGAGGTCGGCGTACGGGTCCTGGCCGAACGCTGGAACGAGTCCACCCCGCCCACCCAGGTCGGCTCCGCCTACCTGGTCTTCGCCGCGGTCGACGCGGACGGCAAGCCCCGTCCGGTCCCGCCGGTGATCCCGGAGACGGACCGGGACAGGCGCCGCTACCAGGAAGCCCAGATCCGCCGCACCCACCGCCTGGCCCGCCGCCGAGCGATCAAGGAGCTACGGGAGAAGAGGGCGGCGGAGGGTTTCGAGGACTGACGCACGGTAGTTGTGTTTCCGCGCCCGGCGCCCTCTACGCCGGGCACACCACCTGATCCCCGGTCACCACCGCCTGCTGCGGCGTCGGCGAAGCCTTCGGTTCCGGCGTCCGCACCCTCACCGGCCGCACCTCCTTGAAGTCCGCCCCCACGATCACCCGCAGCGCCTCCCCCTGCCCCGGCACCGCCCGCAGCTCGCTCCCCGGCAACGCCGCCTCCAGGACCTTCGCCGAGCGGTCCCAGCGCGGGTCGTACATCACGACCGTGCGCCGCACGCCGCGCTCCGCCGCGTTCACCGGCTGCCGCGTCGTGCGGAACCCGGCGGCCGCGAGCCCGTCGTCCGCCCGCCTGCCGAGCCCCTCCGTCAGCGTGCCGTTCTCCACCTGCACCCGGATCTGCTGCGGAGGCACCTCCACCTCCGCAGCCGCGGGTCCCCGGGCAGGAGCCTCCGGTTTCGCCTGACCCTTCGGCCGCGACTCGCGAGGAGCGAGCGGCCGGTCCTCCCGCAGGGAGTCGAACAACGCCTTCGCCTTCGCGTCGTCCCACTTCACCGTCGACCCCAGCCCCTTGACCTCGTACTCCATCCGCCCGATCGGTACGGTCGTGAACTCCGACGACCGCGGCGAGAAGTTCCGCATCGCCCGCCCCAGGTCCAGCAGTTCGTCCGGCCCGAACCCCTGATCCGCCCGCACCGACCCGAGCGCCGCCTGCGCCACCTCCCGGAGCTTCACCGGGTTCAGCAGCACACCCGACGACATCGCCCGGTCGATCAGCGCCGCCAGGAACCTCTGCTGCCGCTGCATCCGTCCCAGGTCGGACGCCCCGTCCACATGCCGGGACCGGACGTACTGCAACGCCTGCCCGCCGCTCAGCACATGCGTGCCCGCGGCCAGATCGAGCCCGGTGTAGGCGTCCTTCAGCGGCTGCGTGGTGCACACCCGTACCCCGCCCAGGACGTCTACCGTCTTCATGAAGCTGATGAAGTCGACCTCCAGGTAGTGGTCGATCTTCAGATGGGTCATGTCCTCGACCGTCCGCACGGTCAGGTTCGGCCCGCCCTCCGCGTACGCCGCGTTCAGCCGGAGCGGATGTGGGACGCGCTGCTGCCCTGTCGCCTCGTCGGTGTGCTCCGGCACCTCCGCGTAGGAGTCGCGGGGCAGGCTGACCACGGTCGCCCGCTGCCGGTCCGCCGAGATGTGCACGATCATGATCGTGTCGGTGCAGTGGCAGGGCTCGCCGCCCAGGTGGAACGCCCGCCGCTCCCTCTCCGTGATCCTGTCGCGCCCGTCTGTGCCGACCAGCAGGACGTTCATGCCGTTCCCGGCCGCGGGACGGTTCTTCATGTCCCTGAACGGGTCGATGCGGGAGATCCCGCCGTCGAGGCTGGTGATCACCGCGTGCCCGATGCCGGCCGCGATCAGGACCACCACCGACAGCGTCGTGGTCATCCGCACGGGCCAGCCGCGCTTCCGCGGCCGGACGGGCGGCCGCCTGGCGGGGGAGCGGCGGTCCGGCTCGCGGCGCGCGGGCGAGCGGGTGGGCGTGGGCACGGGGGAGACCTCCGCGGGGCTGGGCATGGGTCCGCGAGCACCGTAGGCCCCCGTGATCTTCGGCCCTCGACGGCGCCCGGGCGGCGCGCAACGGTGTCGCCCGTTCGCGGTAACGTGAGGCTTCTATGAACGCCAAGCCCGACGTGCAGCTGCCTGCCGTGTCCGTGATCATGCCCGTGCTCAACGAGGAGCGGCATCTGCGGGGAGCCGTCCGAGCGATCCTCGCGCAGGAGTACGGCGGCGAGACGGAAGTCGTGATCGCGCTCGGCCCGTCCACGGACCGCACGGACGAGATCGCGGCCGAGCTGGTCCGGGAGGACCCCCGCGTGCACACGGTCCCGAACCCGACCGGCCGCACGCCCGCCGCGCTCAACGCAGCGATCAAGGCATCCCGGCACCCGATCGTGGTCCGCGTCGACGGCCACGGCATGCTCTCGCCGAACTACATCGCGACCGCCGTACGCCTCCTGGAGGAGACCGGCGCGCAGAACGTCGGCGGCATCATGCACGCCGAGGGCGAGAACGACTGGGAGCACGCGGTCGCCGCCGCCATGACCTCGAAGATCGGGGTCGGGAACGCCGCCTTCCACACCGGCGGCGAGGCCGGCCCCGCGGAGACGGTCTACCTCGGCGTCTTCCGCCGGGAGGCCCTCGAGCAGCAGGGCGGCTACAACGAGGAGTTCATCAGGGCCCAGGACTGGGAGCTGAACTTCCGCATCCGCGAGGCGGGCGGTCTGATCTGGTTCTCACCGGAGTTGAAGGTGTCGTACCGGCCCAGGCCGTCGGTGCGGGCGCTCGCCAAGCAGTACAAGGACTACGGCCGCTGGCGCCATGTCGTCGCCCGCTACCACGAGGGCTCCATCAATCTGCGCTACCTCGCCCCGCCGACCGCCGTGTGCGCGATCGCTGCGGGCATCGTGGTGGGCGCCGCGATCACCCCGTGGGGCTTCGTGGTCCCCGGCGGCTATCTCGCGGCGATCGTGCTGGGCTCGATCCCGGCGGGCAGGGGTCTGCCGCTGAAGGCCCGTCTGCAGATCCCCGTCGCCCTCGCCGCGATGCACATGTCGTGGGGCTGGGGCTTCCTGACGAGCCCCAGGTCCCTGGCGAGGAAGGTCATCGCCTCCCGGCGGCCGGCAGTGGTCAGCCAGGCCTGACCGCTCTGATTGCCGCAGCCGCCGGCGGACACACACCAGCCCCGGAAACCCGGCGTGCCTCGACTCGTCACCGGAGCCGGCCCCTTGGACCGGCTCCGGAGGTTCACCACCGGTAGGGGGCGTACACGTCCATGCACTGGCCGGTGTCCGAGCCGTTGATGGCGTCGGAGTTGCTGGGGAGGTCCCCGGGCTTCGGTGTGGATTGCTTCGGGTAGCTCGTGCCGGTACGCCAGTCGGAGCCCACGATGACCGTGACGCCCGACACGTCGGTCGACTTCTTCACGGCGCTCATGGGAATGCCCAGTGCCGTGGCGACGCTCCGGGCGTCACCCTCCAGGTCCGCGCTCGGGTAGCGCACGACCGTCTGGTCCTCGGACAGCGCCGCGGTCGTGTCGGGCACCGCCCTGGCGAAGCCCTTCCTCACGAGCACCTGGCTGATGTCGCGTGCCCGGCGGGGCACCGGGCCCTGCGTGGACGTCCTGGTGGCGTTCTGTACCACCACGCCCAACCGGTCGGCCGCGACCGTGGCGGAGGGAGCCTTGACCGCCTGGCTCGTGCTCGTCGTCTTCTTCGGCGCCGGCGTCGTGCCCTTGTCGTCGAACGGCACGTCGTCGCGGATCATCTCCCAGATCTTGTCCGCGTTGGCACCGTCGGGGACCACGTGGTCGTCGTTCTGCGGGTCGGCGACGTTGGGCATCGTGGTCATGGTGATGCGGTTCGTCGGGACCGTCTTGAGCTGCAT
The DNA here is from genome assembly GCF_055639175.1 of Streptomyces sp. NPDC107546. Taxonomy (NCBI): domain Bacteria; kingdom Bacillati; phylum Actinomycetota; class Actinomycetes; order Kitasatosporales; family Streptomycetaceae; genus Streptomyces; species Streptomyces sp. NPDC107546. The sequence continues at coordinate 39,286 of NZ_JBVKBA010000034.1, forward strand.
CGCCAGGTCGTAGAGCTTCCTGACCGAGCCGATCTCCTCGGAGACCTGCAGGGACTTCGTGGCAGCCTCGGCCAGGTTCATCAGCCGACCGGTGTCGGTGAAGACGTTCTGGCTCTTCAGCGTGCGGATCATCGAGTTCAGGTACATGTGCTGAGCCCTGGCCCGCAGCAGGTCACTGCCCCAGGCGTGGCGGGTGCGCAGCCACTGCAGGGCCTGTACGCCCTTGACGTTGCGCGTGCCGGCCGTCATCTTCAGGCCGGAACCACCGGGTGCCTTGGGCAGTGGGCGGTCCCAGACGTTCTGGTTCACGCACACGTCGACGCCGCCGATGGCGTCCGCCATCTTCACCACGCCCGCGAAGTCGATCATCATCCAGTGGTCGATGTAGACCTTGGTCAGGTTCTGCCAGGTGGCCAGCGTGCAGCCGGGGCCGCCGCGGGCCAGCGACTCGTTGATGATGGCGTCGGTCGGCGGGTACTCGTGGCCGGTCGCCGGATCCTTGCACTTGGGGATCTCGACCCGGGTGTCGCGAGGGATGCTCACCACGGCGGCGCTCTTGCGGTCGGCGGACAGGTGGATGAGCATCTCGACGTCGGCCAGCGGCGGGTTGCCACGGTTGTCCCTGCTGCCGCCCAGCGCCACGTTCGCGTCGGAGTTACGGCTGTCGGAACCGATCAGCAGGATGTTCACCGGCGTCTGGCCGGCCGCGTTGGGCTGGGTCTTCTGTGCCTTGGAGTCGCCACTGCTGCGCTCGCCCTTGCGGATGTTGCCGTTCAGGTGCTGGTAGTAGAGGTATCCGGCGCCGGCCGTGCCGAGTATCACGACCGACAGAACCGTCGCCGACCACCGCAGCGCGCGCCTTCTGCGGCGTCTGTTGCCGCCGCCGCGTCCGCCGTCGCCGGGCCCTCGCCCCCCGCTCGAGCCGTGGCCGTCCGGCGTGTGCCCTCCCTGAGGTGAGAGGGACATGGCCTCTTCGACCGCAGATGCTTCCCCGCGCAGACCGTACTGCGTCAACTACCCATCCTCCCCACCCTTGCGGCACCTGACGGGCCTGCCAGGCGTCCTGTTAGACGCACGACAGGCCCATAAGGTGGCGCGGTGCGCTCAACTGGCGCACTGAACCTTGTCCGCCGTGGACTTGTTGGGGACGTCCGGCGCCTTGGTCGGAGCGGTGAGCGGCGTGCCCGGGCCCTGGAAGTCCTGTCCGAGGGTCAGCACGATCGCGGGCAGCCCCTGGTCGTTCTTCTCGCTCTTGCCCGGCTTCAGCGCCGAAGCGGGCAACCCCATGATGTCCGCCAGCTTCCGCGCCTGATCGGCCTGGTCGGGAGAGTACTCGAGCGTCGTCTTGCTGAGCGTCCTGCCCGCGTTGCCGAGCTGGCTGGACTTGGTCACGCCCTCGTTGTTCTGCAGCCAGCTCAGAGTCGCCTGTGCGCTGCCGGCGGGGGCGCCGCCGTTGTAGATGTCGACGCGGATGGCGGAGGCGGCGGAGCGGGAGCCCTTGAGGGGGTCGTTCGCGGCGGTCTTCGCCGCCTTCTCCTTGCTCTTCACCGCGGTGAAGGACACGTCGTTCTTGATCGCGGCGAAGACCTCGGGAGCCGTGTCCGGGTCGACGATGACCGTCTTGTGCACCGGGCCGTCCGCCGGATTGTCACGCACCGGCACGGTCAGGAAGCTGATGTTCTTCGTCGGCACCTTCTTCAGCTCCAGGGCGACGTCCTTGAGCGTGCTCACCTTGTGCAGGCCGGTGTCCACGGTCAGCGCCTTGGTGGCGGCCTCGGCGAGGTCGAGCAGCTTCGAGGGATTGGTCAGCGTGTCACTCGAGGCCATCTTGCGCATCAGCGACGCCATGAACTGCTGCTGCACCTTGATCCGGTCCAGGTCGCCCGCATTGCCCCAGGCGTGCCGCGTGCGCACGAACGCGAGGGCCTGCTCGCCCTCGATCTTGGACGGACCGGCGGGCAGTTTGAGGTGCGACTTCGGGTCGTTGACCGCGTGCTTGAGACACACATCGACGCCGCCCACCGCCGTCGTCAGCGTCTTCACCGCGTTGAAGTCCAGCATCATGAAGTGGTCGGGTTCTATGCCGGTGACTTCCTTGACCGTGCGCATGGTGCAGCCCGGGTCGCGGCCGTCCTGCCCGAGGCTCGTGTTGAAGCGGACGTCCCGCGTACCGGGGATCACCTTGGTGGTGCCGTCGGGCTGTTTGGTCGGGCAGTCCGGCACATCGACGATCAGGTCGCGCGGGATGCTCAGCGCGGTCGCGTTCGTCCGGTCCTTGGAGACGTGCACCAGGATGTTGGTGTCGGCGTGGCCGACGCTGCCGGTGTCGCCGTAGCCCTCGTTGCCCTTGCCGGTGCGCTTGTCGGTGCCGATGATCAGGATGTTGAACGCCTCGTCCTTGCTGAAGCCGTTCTTCGCGGCGTCACCCACGTCCGTCGTCGAGACGTTGCCCTCGAGGTGCTGCAGGTAGAAGTAACCGGCCGCCGTGACCGCGACGAGCACGAACGCCATGCTGCCGCCGGTCCACAACAGTATCTTCTTCGCTTTGCCCTTCTTGGGCTTGGTACGGCCCCGGCGGCGCCCCGGCGGCTCCGAGGGCGCCCCACGGCGGCGGCGCTGACCGGGCAGGACGTCCGGGGCCGGTTCCCCCCGGCCGGGTGCTGTGCGGGTGCCCCCCTGCGCGCTGCCGACGGGTGTCCCCCTGCGCGGTCGCGGCACGGACGACTGCGCTCCGGGAGCGGCCAGTCGCAGTTCGTATTCGCCGGTGTCCGGGTTGAGCACCCACTGGTCTGCGGGGTCGATGTTGTCCGCCCGCCCACGGCCTTGCGCGTCCACGGTTGTCCGAATCCTCCGTCGGGGCCACGCGGCGCCTTCCCCCTCGAGGCGCTCGGGTCTCTTCAGCCAGTGCGTGTTGCCCAGGACGGACCTCGGGGCGTGGCACCGGATCGCTCACACTATCCGCCCAGTTCGGCGTCGAGCGACGGCGGTGACAAATTCCACTTCCCTACAACCGGGCAATCCATCCTATTTCTCAGACACTTCTTAGCTCATGCGTTCCCCGCCATGGGGTGCGCTTTACCCGCAGGCGTCCTGGGCGGCCGTGTTGCCGGTGAAAGTGGGCGTGGGCCCGGATGACGTCTTCTCCCGCGAACCGGGTCCGGAACCGGGCGACGTATTGCTCGTTTTTGCGGCTGAATTACCCGGAACTTCCTTGGTGACCTCGACCGGCTGATCCGCGCGCAGGCGCCGGAAGAGCCTGTCCGCCGCGGGCTGCACGAGTTGGTCACGATTGATGTCGCCCGGGTACGGGGTGCGCGGGGCCGTCAGGAACCGCACATGTTCCGCGGAGAGGTTCCCGAGCCCGCGCACGAGTGCATAGAGTCCGCGCAGACTCGCCAGGCCGGGGTCCGTGGTGAGGGCCGAGGTGGCCGCGTCCAGCACGGGATACAACCTCACCGGGTTGAGCAGGACGTCGTTGCTGCGCACCTTGGTCACCAGCGCGCCGAGGAAGCGCTGCTGGCGCTCCATCCGCTCGGTGTCGCTGCCGTCGCCGAGGCTCTTGCGGGCCCTTACATAGCCGAGCGCCTGCTCGCCGTCGAGATTCACCTTGCCCGCGGGCAGTCTGAGCCTGGCGGCCGTGTCGTCGATCGGATGCCGCAGGCACACCTGGACGCCGCCGAGCGCGTCGATCATCTTCTTGAAGCCGTTGAAGTCGACGACCATGTGGTGGTCGACGCGGATGTTCGTCAGCTTCTCGACGGTACGGATCGTGCAGGCCGAACCCCCGGTCGCGAAGGCGTGGTTGAACATGGTGAACTGCGCCTCGCTGCGGCTGCCGTCCCTCCGGCCGCAGCTCGGCACGTTCACCATGAGGTCACGGGGCAGGGAGACGGCGGTGGCACTGCGCCGGTCGGCCGCGAGGTGCAGCAGGATCGTGGTGTCGGACCGCTCCGTCCCGGAATCCCGCCCGTACCGGCCGTTGCCGGCGCCCGCACGCGAGTCGGACCCGATGAGCAGGATGTTCCGCGCGCCGTGCACGAGCGAAGTGGGCCGCTCCTTCTCGTACCGCGTGAGCTCGTCGGCGGCGGCCTCGTCCGCGGTGATGTTCGAGTCCAGCTTCTCGTACGCGACCCAGCCGGCCCCGGCGGCGCCCAGCAGGAGTGCGGCCAGTCCGACCGCACACCATCGCGCCCAGCGCCACCGCCGATGACGTGCTCTCACTGCCGGGTCCACCGCCTTGCGTCGTATGAGCGGGAGCTGCTGTTACGACGATGGCCCGGGGCCGGTTGCGGGGCGTCCGGTACTGGTCCGGATGGACGCCGACCGCGCCTCTATAGGGGCGCGGGGCTGTGACATCGTGCGGCTCCACGGCGTGGCGTGATCAGCCGCGGGGGACGCGCGGTCGGACACCCGGGCGGGAGCCGCACGGCGCTGATCAGCTGACAGCCGTCGCGGTCACCTTTTCGCTCTCGATCCGCTTGGCCAGCCCTTCCTCTCCCAACCGCTCGAGGTGCCGGCACAACACGACCGAGCCCCCCGCGGCCAAGGGCGCGTACAACCCGGCGCTCAGCCCAGCCCACGTGTCATACGGCAACCCCGACAGCAACCGCGCTCCGGGCCCCGTGAGCCCGAGGGGGAGCGCGTCCGCGCGGGCCCGTTCCACGACCTCCGCCGCCGTGTACTCGGCCCCGGCGACGATCAGCGCCGGCTCGTCCGGGTCGACGGGGGCGTACGGCTGGAAGCGGTCGCCCTGGCTCGGCACTTCGACGGCGTAGTCGACGAAGCCGTCCGGGGTCTGCGGGAAGCGGCCGCCGAGGGGGCGCAGGGCGAGGGCCACGCGCTCCCCGGAACAGACACGCGCCGCGTCCAGCGTGTCGGGACCGCTGACCACGAGGTCGGCGGCGGCCGGATCGCCGTCGACGTCCGCGAGGACGCCCACGGACGAGCAGGCGAGCAGCCACACCGCCGTCTGCCAGTGCGGGGGCAGCAGCAGCGCGACCCGGTCGCCGGGCTCGGCGGAGAGGTCACCCTGAAGGAGGTTGGCGGTCTTGGCCACCCAATTGGCGAAGGTGGCGACGGAGAGTTCGACGCGTTCGCCCGTGGCGTCGTCGTAGAAGGTCACCAGGGGGCGCGCGGGGTCCGCGACGAGCGCGGATCGCAGCAGGTCGGAGGGTGTGCGATCGGTGGCGGTCACGGCGCAAGAGTACGCGGGGGCGGACGTGCGCGCGTCGGCGGCGGGGTGTCGGGCGCCACCGGTTCGGCCGAGTGCGGCCGACGGGTCGTCAGTTTCCAAATGGACATATATGTCTGACTATGTTCAAGATCGTGTGCATGCGTGGATATCTTGCTTCCTTGATCGGCGTCACCTGTGCGGCGGTACTGACCCTTCCGCTCGCGATCCCAGCCGCGGTGGCCGGAACAGGTCTGCGGGCTCCGTCGGCTTCGGCGGCCGTCCCCGGCAGTACGCAGTCCCTCCCCCTCGTGCCCTTCACCCGCGCCGCCGGGGCGGTGGTCGAAGCGGGCCTGAACCCGCAGACGGTGCGGTCCTTCTCACTCGTCGGCGTCGTCTGGGACGACCCGGGCACCGAACTCCACGGCCACGTCGAGGTCCGTACCCGCGCGAGCGGGACGCACCAGTGGTCCGAGTGGCAGGAACTCGAGACGCACCACCAGGGCCACGGCCCCGACCCCGGCACCGAGGAGGGCCGGACCAGCAGGGCACGCGGGGCGACCGCGCCGCTGTGGGTCGGTGACTCGGACGGAGTGGCGGTACGGGTGAGCGCCGAGGGGGACGACACCGGAACGACGCGATCACCCGTGCTCCCCAACGGACTCCGTGTCGAACTGGTCGACCCCGGCGTGGACTCGAAGGCGGGCGCCCCCGGTCCCACCGCGCACGCGGCCGCGCCGGAGCCGTCCGAGGGGGGCGCACCCGAGACCGCGACCGGTGCGGGTTCCAACGCGTTCGGCCGGGACGCCGATCGCGCGTTCCTGAATGACGGCGCGGCCCCGTCACCCTCGTACGAGGTGCAGGAGTCGCAGGGGGCGAAGGGAACGCAGCGACCGCAGGGGACGGTGAAGGAACCGTCGGGCACGGCGGAGCAGACCGTCGCCCCTGCGCAGGGGACGGCGAGCCCCGCGAAGGAGACCCCGAACCCGACAGAAGGAACCGCGAATCCGGCCCAGGGGACCGCAAACCCGGCAAAAGAGCCCGCGAGCCCTGCGGACACCGCCGGCTCAGCAAAGGAAACTTCGGGCAAGGAGCCGGAAGCAGTCCCCCAGCAGCTCCCGGAGCACTCGGGGACCCACACCGCCCCGCGCCCGAAAATCGTCACCCGCAGCGGCTGGGGTGCCGACGAAACCCTGCGCGAGGCGGGCTTCGTCTACACGGACAGCGTGAAGGTGGCGTTCGTGCACCACACGGCGTCGGGCAACAACTACACCTGCGCGCAGGCACCTTCCGTCATCCGCGGTATCTACCGCTACCACGTGGTGAGTAACGGCTGGCGGGACATCGGCTACAACTTCCTCGTCGACAAGTGCGGAACCATCTACGAGGGCCGTGCCGGAGGCATCGACAAGCCCGTGCTGGGCGCCCACACCCTCGGGTTCAACAGCGACAGCACGGGCATCGCCGTCATCGGCACCTACTCCGGCAACAGCAAACCGTCGGCCCAGACGCTGGACGGCGTGGGTGCGCTGACCGCGTGGAAACTCGGTCTGTACGGCATGGATCCGCGCGGCACGACCTACCTGGTGTCCGGGGGTGGCAATCTGTACCCAAAGGGTGAGAAGGCACGACTGAACGTGCTCTCCGGCCATCGCGACGGGTACCCCACGGACTGTCCCGGAGAGCAGCTCTACGGCAAACTCTCCACGATCCGCTCCACCGCGGCCCGCCTGCAGGGCCGCTGAGGGCAAAGGTCCGCCGCATGACGAAGGTGCCTGAGAGGGGCCTCTCTCACGGTCCTCATAACGCCCCTTGCGGTCCCCGCAACACGGTCTGCATACACTGGTCCGCCGATTCACAGTTTGGCCGGTCCCGGCAGGAAGCAGAGACGACAGGTGACAGAAGCGATCCTCCTGGTCGGCGGTAGAGGCACCCGGCTTCGCCCGCTCACGGTGCACACCCCCAAACCGATGGTTCCGGCGGCCGGGGTCCCGTTCCTCACACACCAACTGGCGCGGGCGAAGGCGGCGGGCGTGGAGCACATCGTGCTCGCCACCTCCTATCTGGCAGAGGTCTTCGAGCCGTACTTCGGTGACGGCTCGTCCCTCGGCCTCCGCCTCGAGTACGTCACGGAGGAGGAGCCCCTCGGCACGGGTGGCGCCATCCGCAACGTGGCGAGCCGCCTCCAGTCCGGTCCCGAAGACCCGGTACTGATCTTCAACGGGGACATTCTCACGGGCCTCGACATCCGCGCCCTGGTCCACACCCACCAGTCGACGGGCGCGGACGTGTCGCTGCACCTGACGAAGGTGACGGACCCGAGGGCGTACGGCCTGGTCCCCACGGACGAGACGGGTCGGGTGACGGCGTTCCTGGAGAAGCCGCAGACCCCCGAGGAGATCGTGACCGACCAGATCAACGCCGGCGCCTACGTCTTCCGCCGCTCGGTGATCGACACGATTCCCGTGGGCCGCCCGGTGTCGGTGGAACGCGAGACGTTCCCGGACCTGCTGGCGGCGGGAGCCCATCTGCAGGGCATGGTCGACTCCACGTACTGGCTGGACCTGGGCACGCCGGCGGCCTTCGTGCGCGGCTCGGCGGACCTGGTCCTCGGGCGGGCGCCGTCCCCGGCGGTGCCCGGCCGCTGCGGCGACCGTCTGATCCTGCCGACGGCCTCGGTCGCGTCGGACGCAAAGCTGACGGGCGGCACGGTGGTGGGCGAGGGCGCGTTCGTCGGAGAGGGCGCCCGGATCTCCGGCAGCACGGTGCTCTCCGGCGCCGTCGTGGAGCCCGGGGCCGTCATCACGGACTCCCTGATCGGCGCCCGCTCCCGCATCGGCGAGCGCTCGATCGTCACGGGCGCGGTCATCGGTGACGGCGCGGTGGTCGGCGCGGACAACGAACTCCGAGAAGGAGTGCGGGTCTGGTGCGACGCGCGGATCCCGGCGGGCGCGGTGCGCTTCTCCTCGGACCAGCAGTAGCACCTCTCGACGACGCCGGGTGCCCTGTGTCCCGTGGGCACCCGGCGTCGCGCTACAACCGCCCGATGTCGCCCCGCCGCATCCGCGGGGCGCGCCGTGGCGGCGCACACCCGCTCAGCAGGATCAGCCGTGCCGCCCGGTGCCGCTGGCCCGCGTACGGCTGAAGCAGCGACAGCATCACGGAGTCGTCCGCGTCCCGGTCCCCGGCCAGCGCGTATCCGACGATCCCGGGCAGATGCAGGTCCCCGACGGTCACCGAGTCCGCCGCCCCGTGACTGCGCTGCACGGTCTCCGCCGAGGTCCACGGCCCGATCCCGGGGACCACCTCGAGCCGCGCCTGCGCCTCGGCCGGCTCCATCCCCACCGCCTGCTCCAGTCGGGCGGCGACCCTTACCGCCCGCAGGATCGTCGACGCCCGCTTGTTGTCCACTCCGGCCCGGTGCCACTCCCACGACGGAATGAGCGCCCACGTCCGCGGTGCCGGCATCACGTGCATCCGCCCCGGCGCGGGCCCCGGCGCCGGTTCCCCGAACTTCCGTACGAGCAGCCGCCACGCCCGGTAGGCCTCGTCCGTCGTGACCTTCTGCTCCAGGATCGACGGAATCAGTGACTCCAGTACCAGTCCGGTCCGGGTGAGCCGAAGTCCCGGCCGGCGGTGCCGTGTCTGCGCGACCAGTCGGTGCCGTGGCTCGAAGGCGTCGGGATCGTCCAACGCGCCGAGCAATTCCGGCAGTTGCTCCAGCAGCCACTCCGCCCCGGGTCCCCAGGCCTCCGCCTCGGCGACCCCGCACCGGAGCGCGACCCGCAGCGTGCCCGGGCCGAGCGGCGTACGGCTGGCCCGCCACACCGAGCCGTCGGGCGTCGCCCGGAAGCTGGGATCGGCGGGGCCGCGCCGCAGCGGCCCGAGCACCAGGCCCAGGTCCAGTGGGCCGGGCGGGGTCCAGGTCCGCCGCCGTCCGGGTGCCGTGGCGGGCCGCGGAATGCCCGCGGGCACGACGACATGCCCACCGCGCGCGGTCGTGGGGGTGGGGCGGGGTGCGAATCGTCCGGCCACGGATGAGGTCCTGGTGGATAGGTGGTGGTGCTCTGGGTGTCGTCCTACGAGGGTAGGGGGCGCGCGCCCGGCTCCGGGCGCGTTGCGGTCGAGCCGCCGGCTCACCGCACCTCGATGAACGCCCCCGCATCCCGCTCCGGCCGCGGCTTCGGTTCCTCAGCCGGATGCCCCACCGCCACGGCGCCCATCGGCTCCCAGTTCGCCGGCAGTTCCAGCACCTCGCGGACGACGTCCCGGCAGAACATCGTCGAGGACACCCACGCCGACCCCAGCCGCTCCCCGGCGAGCGCGACCAGGAGATTCTGCACCCCCGCGCCCGTCGCGACCACGAACATCTCCCGCTCGGCCGCGTCCCGCCGCGCGTCGCCGTAGGTGTGGGAGCCGTCCATGACCATGCACGGCACGACGAGATACGGGGCGTTGCGCAGCACGTCCCCGCGCCGGACGCGTTTGGCGATGGACTCCTCGGTCTTCCCGTCCCGGCGCAGGTCCGCGATCCACGCGTCCCGCATCGCGTCGAGCAGCCGCGTCCGTGACTCCTCGGACTCCAGCAGCAGGAACCGCCACGGCGTGGTGTGATGCGGCGCAGGAGCCGTCACGGCGGCGGCCACCGCACGGCGTACGGCACCGGGGTCGACGGGCTCGTCCGTGAACGCGCGCACCGTACGCCGTTGGGTCACCGCCTCCCGTACCGCCTCGGACGTGCCCAGCCGGAACATGTCGTCGCGCGCGCCGCGCACCATGGCCCGCGCGCCGTCGCCGTGGTCGCCGGTCACCACGTGCGGCAGCCCGCGGAGCACCGCGACGGGCAGCCCGGCGGCCTTGCCCTTGACCAGATCACCCGCGGCCGCCAGCTCGTCGGCGGTGGCGACGACGGTCGCGCTCAGCGGGTTGCCGTGCGCGTCCGTGCCGCCGCGCAGGTCGTCGAGGACCCGCACGCCCGCCGCCCCGATGGCGACGTCGGTGAGCCCGGTGCGCCAGGGCCGCCCGAAGGTGTCCGTGACGATCACGCCGACCTCGACGCCGAGCGTGTCCCGCAGCCCCTCGCGGATGGCGCGCGCGGACGCGTCGGGGTCCTCGGGCAGCAACAGCACGGTGCCCGCAGGGGTGTTGGAGGCGTCGACACCGGCGGCGGCCATCACCAGACCCTGCCGGTTCTCCACGATCCTGAGCGGACCGCGCCGGGCCACGACCCGCACGGTCTCGGCGTCGATGGCGGACTCCCGGTCGTCCGCCCGGACGACCCGTCCCTCCGCCTTCGAGACGATCTTGGAGGTGACCAGCAGGACGTCGCCGTCGACGAGCCGCGGCTCGGCCGTGGCGATCACCTTGGCGAGGTCGTCGCCCTCACGGATCTCAGGCAGCCCCGCGAGCGCCCAGACCCGGTAGGCGGGTGCCGCGACGGGTGCGCCGCCGCCGGACCCGGCATCCAAGGAAAGCCCGCCGCTCAAGCCCCCCGCACCTCCTCCGCCAACGCGAGCGCCTCCTGGGCCATCCGCGCCGTCGCCTCCAGGTCCGTCATCATCAGCGGTACCGCGCGGCAGCGGATGCCGGCGGCCTCCACGCGCTCCGCGGCGGCCGCGTCCACCGTGTCGACGAGCCAGCCGTCCAGCAGCCCCGAGCCGTAGTGCTCGGCCACCGCCGCGGCCGTGGACTCCACGCCGACCGCCGCGAGCACCTTGTCGGCCATCCCGCGCACGGGAGCGTCACCGATGATGGGGGACAGGCCCACCACCGGGACCCCGGCGTCCGCGATGGCCTCCCGGATGCCGGGGACCGCGAGGATCGTGCCGATGGAGACGACGGGGTTGGACGGCGGGAAGAGGATCACGTCCGCCTCTGCGATCGCCTCCAGGACACCCGGCGCGGGCTTCGCCTGCTCCGCGCCGACCGGCACGACCGCCTCGGCCGGGACGGAGGCGCGCAGCCGCACCCAGTACTCCTGGAAGTGGATCGCCTTGCGCTCGCCCGAGCCCGCGGCCGAGCCGCTGTCGGGCAGCGTGACGGCGACATGGGTCTCGACGCGGTCGTCCGACATGGGGATGAGCCGGACCCCCGGCTTCCAGCGGTCGCACAGCGCCTCCGTCACCGCACTCAGCGGGTAGCCCGCGCCCAGCATCTGGGTCCGCACGATGTGCGTGGCGAAGTCGCGGTCGCCGAGCCCGAACCACTCCGGCCCGACGCCGTACGCCGCGAGCTCCTCCTTGAGGTGGAAGGTCTCGTCGGCCCGGCCCCAGCCCTGTTCCTCGTTGATGCCGCCGCCGAGCGTGTACATCACCGTGTCGAGGTCCGGGCAGACCTTCAGCCCGAAGAGGTGGATGTCGTCGCCGGTGTTGCCGATGACGGTGATCTCCGCGTCGGGCACGGCCCGCTTCAGACCCCGCAGAAACCGGGCACCGCCGATGCCGCCTGCCAGAACCACAATGCGCATGGATGCAGTCTTGCAGGCGCCTACGACAACGCGTGACCCGGCGGTGACACCCGCGACGCAGCCCGGCACCGGGCGGGTCCCGACCCGCCGCCGGGCTCCCCCTCCGTCCGGGACCCCTCTTCCGTCCGGGGCTCTCAGGCCGTGACCGTGTCCACCGTGCCGCGCTCCGCCGCGCACGCCCTGGTGTGCATCGGCATCTCCGTCAGCCCGGGGAAGTAGACGTGCAGGCTGACCGCCGGTTCCAGCGCGTCGTTCACCACTTCGTGTACGTAGCCGGGTGCGAACACGCGCTGCGCCCCCGTGCGCAGTGCGCGCTTGCCACGCTCCGTGCGCTCCGTGAGTGCGCCGTGCAGGACGGTCAGTACGCCCGACGAGCGCCCGTGGTCGTGCAGCCCGCTGCCCTGCCCGGGCACCCAGGACAGCAGCCACACCTCGTAGCCGGGCCCGGTCTGCAGCCGGTGGTACCAGCGCGAGGTCGCGTCGTACCGGACCAGGTGCTCCCACCGGGAGCGGTCGGCGGCGATGGAGCGGGCGAGCCCGGCGAACTCGGCCACGGTGACCGGGTGCTCGCGCGGCGGCTGGAGCAGGTGCGGTACTTCCAGGATGTCGCCGGCGATCTGCAGGTCGCTGTCGCTGTTCATGGGTGCGGTGGTTCCTCGGCGGGAGAGTGCAGGGGTGGGGTGTCGCGTGCCCCGCCCGGGTCACGGGCACGGCGCGAGCCCTGGTGCGGGCGGAGGGAACTACAGCCGGGCCGTGTGGACCCGGGAGCGGCCGGAGCGCGGGGGAAGGCTCAACAGCCGGAACAGCAACAGCTACAGCGAGCGCGGGCAGCACCGTGTGACCCGGCGGTGCGGGTCTGGGTGAGTGCCGAGTTCGCGAACATGCCCACTAGGACATCGGTTCACACCTTTCCCTGTCAACTTGACGTCCGCCATGTGGGAGCTGTTTCACCTCATCCGGTTCATCGTGCAGAGGAAAGGTTTGTTCAGTGCAGTCGGGGGGACACATGGCGCACCGCCGGGCGCGTGGGCGTCGTTGCGATCTCGTGATCCGAATGTGATCCGGTTCGCTTCGGCGTGCGTGTCGGAACGAGATCGAACTGCTGGGCGTCCTTCTCGGTGAGGGGTCGCAGGGCCACCTGGACCCTCACAGGCTGTCAGGGTTTATGCCGATTTGAACACTTTCCGCATAGCCTTGGTTCCGCAGAGTGAATAAGGGGCTCAATAGCAGATCTCGGCTTGACTGGCCCGGATCGGCACACTTGTAATTTCACTCGTGTCGTTCAGCCGGATTCGGTAACGGCTACATCACGGGGACGCGAAAGACAGACGAGGGGCGCACATGACCGAGCTGGTGCAGCAACTGCTGGTCGACGACGCGGACGAGGAACTCGGCTGGCAGGAGCGCGCGCTGTGCGCCCAGACCGACCCCGAGTCCTTCTTTCCCGAGAAGGGCGGCTCCACCCGCGAGGCCAAGAAGGTCTGCCTCGCCTGTGAGGTCCGCTCCGAGTGCCTCGAGTACGCGCTCGCCAACGACGAGCGGTTCGGCATCTGGGGCGGCCTGTCCGAGCGTGAGCGTCGCCGTCTGAAGAAGGCCGCCGTCTGACGTCACTGCGGTCACCGTCGACACCGTCCCAAAAGAGTCGTTCAGGACGTCGTGGAGCAGTCGCATGCGGGCGTGGCGGCCGGTCCGGCCGGCGAGCGGTGAAAAGCCGCACATCCTTTCGTAACGAATGGCCCGTCGCAGGTGGGTTGTCCCCAGGCGACGGGCCGTGATCTTGTCCAGCCGTTAGTGTGGGCCTCCGTCCGAGACGTCCCGCGGCCCCCTCGGGGCACAGGCGTCCACGCAGTCCAACGAACCGGGGCCCGTACCTCGATGTCCGTGCACAGCCATACGGCGGTCCAACACGACCCGTCTCCACCAGAGTTCCCACGTCACGTGGTCACCGCGGTGCTCGTCGCCCACGACGGCGCCCGCTGGCTGCCCGACGCGCTCGCCGGGCTGCTCGGCCAGGAGCGCCCCGTGCAGAACGCCGTGGCGGCCGACACCGGCAGCGCGGACGACTCCGCCCAGCTGCTCACCGACGCCCTCGGCCCCGACCGCGTCCTGCACCTGGCCCGGCGCACCGGTTTCGGCCAGGCCGTCGAGGAGGTGAGCCGCTCCGCGCCCGTACCGACCCCGGACGACCTGCCCTACCTCAAGCGCCCGAGCGGCTGGGACCCCGTGACCCGCACCTGGCGGGACGAGGCCTACGACATGCCCGAGCTGCCGTACGGCGAGCCGGTGCAGTGGCTGTGGCTCCTGCACGACGACTGCGCCCCCGAACCGGGCGCACTGGCCGAGCTGTTGCGCGTCGTGGAGCACGAGGCCGAGCTGGGACGCGAGGTCGCCGTCGTCGGCCCCAAGCTCCGCGGCTGGTACGACCGCCGGCAGCTGCTCGAGGTCGGCGTCACCATCGCCAACTCCGGCCGTCGCTGGACCGGCCTGGACCGCCGTGAGCAGGACCAGGGCCAGCACGACCACGTCCGCCCGGTGCTGTCCGTGTCCACCGCCGGCATGCTGATCCGGTGGGATGTCTTCGAGCAGCTCGGCGGATTCGACCGGAACCTGCCGCTGATGCGTGACGACGTCGACCTGTGCTGGCGCGCCCAGGCCGCCGGCCACCGCGTCCTCGTCGCCCCCGACGCGGTCGTTCGCCACGCCGAGGCGGCCTCCCGCGAACGCCGAACCGTCGACTGCGTGGGCCGCACCGCGGCCTCCCCGCACAAGGTCGACAAGGCGGGCGCCGTCTACACCCTCCTCGTCAACGCCCGTTCCGCACAGCTGCCCTGGGTCCTGATCCGTCTGGTGCTCGGCACCCTGCTGCGCACGGTGGCGTACCTCGTCGGCAAGGTGCCCGGGCAGGCCGTCGACGAGATCCGCGGCCTGCTGGGGACGTTGCTGCGGCCCGAGCGGATCATCGCCGGACGCCGCGGGCGCGGCCGCCCGCAGGTCGACAAGGGCGAGCTGCGCGCGCTGTTCCCGCCGCCCGGAGCGACCGTCCGGGCCACCGTCGAACAGGTGGCGAGCAACCTGGTGGGCCGCTCCGACCCCGAGGTGTCCTCGGCCGGCCGGCACGGCGGCGGCCTGGAGTCCGGACCCGGAGGTGACGACGCCGACTTCCTGCAGGTCGAACAGTTCGCACGGCTCAAGCGCATCGCCCGCAAGCCCGGACCGGTGCTCTTCGGCGTCCTCCTGCTCTTCTCGCTCGTCGCCTGCCGCGCGCTGCTCGGCGGTGGCGCGCTCGCGGGCGGCGCGCTGCTGCCCGCGCCCGCCGACTCCTCCGAGCTGTGGTCGCGCTATCTCGACGCCTGGCATCCGGTGGGCGCCGGCGGCACGCACTCCGCGCCGCCCTATCTGGCACTCGTCGCCCTGCTCGCCTCGATGTTGTTCGGCTCCACCGGTCTCGCGGTCACGGTGCTGCTCGTCTGCTCGGTGCCGCTCGCCGGGTTCACCGCGTACTTCGCCTCGCGTCCCCTCGTCGAGTCGCGGCTGCTGCGCGCGTGGGCGTCCGTCGCCTACGCCTTCCTGCCCGCCGCCACCGGCGCCCTCGCCGGCGGCCGCATCGGCACCGCGGTCCTCGCGGTCCTGCTGCCGCTCATCGGGCGCGCGGGCATCGCGGCCAGTGGCCTCGCCCACACCTCCGGCGCGCGTGGCAGCTGGCGCGCCACCTGGGCCTACGCCCTCCTGCTGACGATCACCACCGCGTTCACGCCGATCGTGTGGCCGATCGCCCTGGTCCTGGGCCTCGCGCTGCTCGTCGTGCGCCGCAACGACATCGTCGCCCACGGTCTGCGCTTCCTCGCCCAGGTCGGCACCCCGCTGCTGCTGCTCGCTCCCTGGTCGCTGTCGCTGCTGCCGTTCGGCTTCTTCAAGGAGGCCGGTCTGGCGTACGGCGCGAGTGCGGCCTCCGCCTCCGACCTGCTCGGCGCCAGCCCGGGCGGACCGGGCACGGTCAGCGGGCTGATGCTCATCGGCGTCGTCCTCGCCGCGCTGGCCGCCCTGATGCGCGGCGAGCGCCAGGCCGCCGTCTGGACGGCGTGGGCGGCCGCCCTGGTGGCGCTCGTCTTCGCGGTCCTGTCCAACCGCTCCGCCTGGGCCGGACCCGCGACCCTCGTCTACGGCCTCGCGCTGCTGGCCGCGGCGGCGGTCGGTGCGGACGGCGCACGCGCACGCGTGGCCGAGCAGAGCTTCGGCTGGCGCCAGCCGGTCGCCGCGCTCATCGCGTTCGCGTCCGCGGCCGGTCCCCTGCTCATCGCAGCCGGCTGGATGATCCGCGGCGCGGACGGGCCGCTGGAGCGGCGCGACCCCGTGCAGGTGCCCGCGTTCGTCGCCGAGGAGAGCGGCACCAGTGACCAGGCCCGCACTCTGGTCCTCGACGGCGAGTCCACCGCGCGCGTGGGCTACACCCTGGTGCGCGGCTCCGGCGCCCGCCTCGGCGACGGTGAACTCGCCGCCGAGGACGGCGAGAACAGGCAGCTGGACAAGACCGTCGCCAACCTCGTCGCGGGTTCCGGCGCCGACCAGGCCGACGAACTGGGCGGCTTCGCCGTGCGCTACGTCCTGGTCCGCAAGGGCGCGCCCCGCGACATCAGCCGCGTGCTGGACGCCACGCCCGGCCTGACCCGGCTCAGCCAGCAGGACGGCAGCGCCCTGTGGCGCGTCGACCATGAGGTCTCCCGCGCCGCGATCGTCGGCGGCACGGGCGCGCCGCAGCCCGTCGCGGCCGGACCCGTGGAGATCCACACCACGATCCCCTCGGGCGGCGAGGGCCGCATCCTGCGGATCGCCGACACCGCCGACCCCGACTGGACCGCCACCCTGGACGGCAAGCCGCTCACCCCCACCACCATGGACGGCTGGGCCCAGGGCTTCCGACTGCCCGCCTCCGGCGGCACGTTGGACGTCACCTATGACACTCCGTTCGGCCACGCCGCCTGGCTGTGGGCGCAGGGCGCGCTCGCCGTCGTCCTGGTGGTGCTCGCCCTGCCCGGGCGCCGCCGTGACGTCGACGACGACCTCCCCGAGGAGCGGGTGGCGCCCGCGCAGGACACCACCGGCGAGGGCCGCCGCGCCCGCCGGCTGCGGGCGCAGGCCGAGGCGGAAGAACCCGCCCAGGACGCCGGCGCCCCGCCCGCCCCTCCGCAGGAGCCCCCCGCCGCCGACCCGCACCAGTCGGCGTACGGGGAGTGGGACACTGCGGGCTACGCGGACACCGGGTACGGCTCCTACGGCGGCGAGCACTACCAGGGCGTCCCCCAGCAGTACGCGCCGGGCGCCTACGAGCAACAGCCGTACCAGGCCGACCCACATCAGGGCGCCCAGTACGACCCGTACGCGTACGGCAACACGGCGCCGTACGACCCGACGTACACCCAGGGCTACGCCGCGCCGTACGACCCGGCGCACGGCACCGACAGTGAGCGCCCCGACGGGAGCCAGCAGTGAACCGCACGACCCTGTCCCTGATCGTCGGCGCGACCGCACTCGCCGCCGTCACCGGATTCGCGGCACTCGGCGCGCCGGCCGCCTCCGGCAACGACACCCCGAAGTCGGCCGCGCGGCTGCCGGTCGAGCAGACCCGGCTGCTGTGCCCCCAGCCGAGCAACTCGGACATCGCCGACACCTCGTACACGTCCTTCGCGCCGGTCGCGCAGGGCGCCGGCGGCAGTGGCAAGGCCCAACTGGCCGCGGCCGCCGAGCAGTCGGCGGACAGCACGGGCAACGGCAAGAGCGGCAAGGCGGGCAAGGGCAAGAAGCAGTCCGACGCGCCGACACCGACCCCCAAGCAGCCCGGCACCCCGGCCACCGGGGACGGCTCGGGCGCCGACACGCCCGCGCTGATCGGCACCGCCACGGGCAGGTTCGCGCCCGGCTGGACGGTCCAGGAGACCACCGCGGTCGCCGCCGGCTCCGGGCGCGGCCTGCTCGGCGTCAACTGCACCGCTCCCGACACCCAGTTCTGGTTCCCGGGTGCCAGCACCGCCGCCTCGCGCACCGACTACGTGCACCTGACCAACCCCGACGACTCCGCCGCGGTCGTCGACATCGAGCTGTACGGCAAGGACGGCAAACTGAAGTCGGCGGTCGGCGAGGGCATCACCGTCCAGCCGCACTCCAGCGAGCCGGTCCTGCTCTCCACGCTCACCGAGGCGAAGGAGAGCGACCTCACGGTCCACGTCAGCGTCCGCAGCGGCCGGGTCGGCGCCGCCGTGCAGGCCCTGGACGACAAGCTGGGCGGCGACTGGCTGCCCGCCTCCACGGACCCGGCGGCCTCCCTGGTGCTGCCCGGCATCCCCAAGGACGCCACCGACGTGCGCCTGGTCGCCTTCACGCCCGGTGACTCCGACGCCGACCTCAAGGTGCGCCTCGCCTCGCCCTCCGGGGAGATCACCCCGGCCGGGAACGAGACGATGCACGTGAAGGCCGGCATGACCACCGCAGTGGACCTCGGCGACATCACGCGGGGCGAGGCCGGCTCCCTGGTGCTGACGCCCACCGGCACCCCGGTCCCGGTGGTCGCCGCGCTGCGCGTGGTGCGGGGCAAGGGCGGCGGGCAGGAGTCGGCGTTCATCCCGGCCACCGCGCCGGTCGGCACGCGCGCGTCGGTCGCCGACAACAGGGCCAAGGGCACCACGCTCGCGCTGGCCGCACCGGGCGCTGCGGCCACCGTCAAGGTCACCGCGTCCGCGGGCAGCGAGGGCGGCACGGCCGTGACGAAGCAGTACACGATCAAGGGCGGCACGACGCAGGACGTGGACGCGCCCGTGCCGAGCGGCCTGAAGGGCACCTACGCGCTCACCGTGGAGACGCTCTCCGGCGGCCCCGTCTACGCGTCCCGCACCCTCCAGACGACCATCGAGGGCCTGTCGGCGTTCACCGTGCAGACCCTGCCCGACGACCGGGGCACGGTGGCCGTGCCGGAGGCGCGACAGGACCTGTCGGTGCTGCTGAAGAAGTGACGGAAGGAGAAGTGAGGGAAGGATCCGTCAGCGTGCGGAAGGAGCCGTGTGCGTGCGGGGCTCAGTCCTCGCCATAGCGCGGATCCACCGTCTCCGGTGTCAGGCCCAGCAGCTCCGCCACCTGCTCCACGACCACCTCGTGGACCAGGGCGGCACGCTCTTCGCGGCCCTTGGTGCGGATCTCGACCGGGCGTCGGTAGACCACGACGCGCGCACGGCGGCCGTCATGGGCCGGGAGGGTGCCTCCCAGAGGTACGGCCTCGTCGCTCCAGCCCGCGCCGGGGCCGTCCACGCGCGGCACCTCCAGAACCAGGAAGTCGATGTCGGCGAGCTGCGGCCAGCGCCGCTCCAGGCGTTCCACGGAGTCCTGCACCAGATCCGCGAACACCTCGGCACGGCTCGCGGAGAGCGGCACCTGGGGCGGCGCGACGGGGCCGCGCATGCCTCGCCCGTGGCGGTCACGGCGGCGGGGCCCGGGTGCGGCGGCGCGGGGCGGTACGGGGGTGTCCATCACTGAAAGAAGCGTAGTCCCCGCCGGGGCGCCACGCCCGGCCCCACGCGAACCCACGCCGCTTCCTCCGCGCCCCTCCGTCCGCTCGCCCCGGGCGGTCGGGCCGGGCGAGCGGAGGCCACACGGCATGTCACCGGATGACCATTCCAGCCAAGCTTGGGCTCGATTCCGTACCCTCCGAGACCGTCGAGCTCATGAACTTTGACGAGGTTTGTACCAAGTGGTGACCGGTTTCAGAGCCGCCCGGTATCCCGTCATGGGCTGTCCACGCAGGTCAGCCAGGCGGCCCCGAATGGGGGTGTGGGGTGTTTCACAGCACGACACGGTGGAGTGACCTGGGGGAGAGTCGTCGCGGCCCGCTCAAGAGTGCGGTACCGTCCAACGTCGTGAGCCCTGTACGTCGCTGTTCGCGCACCGCTTGCGGCCGACCCGCCGTCGCGACGCTGACGTACGTCTACGCCGACTCGACCGCTGTCCTCGGCCCGCTCGCCACCTACGCCGAACCCCACTGCTACGACCTGTGCGCCGAGCACTCCGAGCGTCTCACCGCCCCGCGCGGCTGGGAGGTCGTCCGGCTGCTGGACGGCTCGGCCCCCGCCCGCCCGAGCGGCGACGACCTGGAAGCGCTGGCCAACGCGGTCCGCGAGGCGGCCCGCCCGCACCAGCGCGCGGCCGAGGCGGGCGGCGGCAGCGCCCGTACGGCCGACCCGATGGAGGTCGCACGCCGCGGCCATCTGCGGGTCCTGCGCTCCCCCGACAACTGAGCGTCCACGCCTCCTTGTCACTCCCCCTCTCGTGTTCCCTTCCACCTTCCGATCGCACACGCTGCCCCCGTCAGGTGCGGTCCTGCGGACCCATGTGCCGGTGATATCCGGTATGAACTCCGTCCGAACTGTTCGTCGGATTCCAGGGCCCCCGGCTGGGCACCGGCCCCAGCAGGTAATTTGGGGGCACCGTTGAGAACTCAGGAGGGTTGGCCGTGGCTGCTGATCTGTCGCAGATCGTGAAGGCGTACGACGTACGCGGGGTGGTCCCGGACCAGTGGGACGAGACGCTGGCCGAGCTGTTCGGCGCGGCTTTCGCCCAGGTGACCGGTGCGGACGCGATCGTGATCGGCCACGACATGCGGCCCTCGTCCCCGGGCCTGGCGGACGCCTTCGCGCGCGGAGCCGCCGGACGCGGTGCCGACGTCACGGAGATCGGCCTGTGCTCGACGGACCAGCTGTACTACGCGTCGGGCGCGCTGAACCTGCCGGGCGCCATGTTCACCGCCTCGCACAACCCGGCGAAGTACAACGGCATCAAGATGTGCCGCGCGGGCGCCGCACCCGTGGGCCAGGACACGGGCCTCGCGGAGATCCGCGCCCTGGTCGAGGAGTGGCTGGACGGGGAAGCGCCGCAGCCCGTGGAGACGCCGGGCACGATCACCCAGCGCGACACGCTGGACGACTACGCGGCGTACCTGCGCTCGCTCGCCGACCTGACCTCCATCCGCCGGCTGAAGGTCGTCGTCGACGCCGGCAACGGCATGGGCGGCCACACCGTGCCGACCGTCCTCGCCGGACTGCCCGTCGACCTGGTCCCGATGTACTTCGAGCTGGACGGCACCTTCCCCAACCACGAGGCCAACCCGCTCGACCCGAAGAACATCGTCGACCTGCAGGAGCGGGTGCGCGAAGAGGGCGCCGACATCGGCATCGCCTTCGACGGCGACGCGGACCGCTGCTTCGTCGTCGACGAGCACGGCGACCCGGTCACCCCGTCCGCGATCACCGCGCTGGTCGCCGCCCGGGAACTGGCCAAGCACGGCGGCAAGGGCACGATCATCCACAACCTGATCACGTCCTGGTCGGTGCCCGAGGTCGTCCGGGAGCACGGCGGCACGCCGGCCCGCACCCGCGTGGGCCACTCCTTCATCAAGGCCGAGATGGCCCGCACCGGCGCGATCTTCGGCGGCGAGCACTCCGCGCACTACTACTTCAAGGACTTCTGGAACGCCGACACGGGCATGCTGGCCGCGCTCCACGTCCTCGCGGCCCTCGGCGGCCAGGAGGGCCCGCTCTCCGAGCTCGTGGCCGAGTACGACCGCTATGTGGGCTCCGGCGAGATCAACTCCACGGTCGACGACCAGAAGGGCCGCCTCGCCGCCATCAGGGCCGCCTACGAGGGCCGCGAGGGCGTCGAACTGGACGAGCTGGACGGCCTGACCGTCTCCTCCGCCGACTGGTGGTTCAACGTCCGACCCTCCAACACCGAACCGCTCCTGCGCCTGAACGCCGAGGCGAGGGACGAGGTGACCATGGCGAAGATCCGGGACGAGGCGCTGGAGATCATCCGGGCCTGACGCTCCACCACACGCCGCGCCGGGCGGGGCGGGGCGCACGACAGCGCCCGCCCCGCCCAACCCCCCGCACGCCGCCGCCCGCAGCGGTAGTCTGACCAGGCCAAGCGCACCAGCCCGAAGGGACCCGTCATGCCGCTCGAAGCCGGCCTCCTCGAGATCCTCGCCTGCCCGGCGTGCCACGCACCACTCAAGGAGGAGGACAACGAGCTGGTCTGCACCGGCCAGGACTGCGGCCTCGCCTACCCCGTCCGGGACGGCATCCCGGTCCTGCTCGTCGACGAAGCCCGCCGCCCCGCCTGACGCACCGGCGATCGGAGGCTGCCGCCCATGCTCGACGAATCGCTGCTCGACGACCCCGAGGCGCTGGCGCGCGCCGACCGACGCGGACTGCTCCGCGGTGCCGCCGAGGCAGGCGCCCGGGTCCGCACGGCCGTGCGGTTCGCCGCCGAGGCGGGGGTCACCGACCTGAGGCCCGACGGCCGGCCCCGAGCCGTGCTCATCGCGGGCCCCGGCACCGCCTCCGTGGGCGTCGCCGAACTCCTCGGCACCCTCGCCGGCGCCGCCTGCCCGGTCGTCCGCATCCACCCCACCGGCGTCGCCCCCGCCGCCGGCGCGCTGCGCTGGGAGCTGCCCGGCTGGGCCGGGCCCGTCGACCTGCTGCTCATCGCCACCCCCGACGGCTCCGAACCCGGCCTCGGCATCCTGGTCGAGCAGGCCTACCGCCGCGGCTGCACCGTCGTCTCCGTGGCACCCGCCCGCTCCCCGATCACGGAGGCGGTGACGGCCGCTCACGGCCTGTTCGTGCCCATGGCGACCGCCCCGTACGAGCAGGAGGAACCCCTCGCCGCCTCCGCGCCCGGCGTCCTGTGGGCCCTGCTCACCCCGCTGCTCGCCCTCCTGGACCGCACCGGCCTGCTCTCCGCGCCGCCCGACGTCCTTCAGAAGGTCGCCGACCGCCTCGACCAGGTCGCCGAACGCTGCGGCCCGGCCATCGCCACCTACAGCAACCCCGCCAAGAACCTCGCCGCCGAACTCGCCGAAGCGCTCCCGGTGATCTGGACGGAAGGCGTCTCCGCAGCACCCGCCGGCCGCCGCTTCGCCGCCGCGCTCGCCGAGCTGGCCGGCCGTCCCGCGCTCACCGCCCAGCTGCCCGAGGCACTCGCCGCGCACGGCGTGCTGCTCTCCGGCCCGCTCGCCGCGGGCGCCGACCCCGACGACTTCTTCCGCGACCGCGTCGAGGAGGCACAAGCCCTCCACGCGCGCGTGGTGCTTCTGCGCGACCGTCCCATCGGCGGCCTCAGCGCCGCCCCCGTCGCCCGAGAGCTGGTCCTCAGCCACGACACGGCGATCAGCGAACTCGAACCCGAGGACGGCGACGAACTGGAGACCCTCGCAGAACTGATCGCCCTCACGGATTTCGCCGCCGTTTACGTGGCGCTCGCTTCCGGGGCCTGACCTGGCGTTGTCACCGGAAAGGTCCACCACAGACCTGTCCGGCCACAGCACTAGGCTCACACCATCTGACCAGCGCGCATCGGCCGACCCGTGCAGAGCGGTGCCGACCGGGAGCGTACGTACGGAGACGAAGAAAACTCATGGATCGCCTCGACAACACCATCCGCCCCTACGCCTGGGGTTCGACCACCGCCATCCCCCGGCTCCTCGGCGTGGAGCCGACCGGTGAGCCGCAGGCGGAGATGTGGATGGGCGCCCACCCCGGCGCACCCTCGCGCACCCCGCGCGGCCCCCTCAACGAGGTGATCGACAAGGCTCCGGAAAGCGAACTGGGGCAGCGGACGGTCGCCCGTTTCGGTCCCCGGCTGCCGTTCCTGCTGAAGATCCTCGCCGCCGGCGCCCCGCTCTCCCTCCAGGTCCACCCCGACCTGGAGCAGGCGAAGGAGGGCTACGCCGACGAGGAGCGCCGCGGCATCCCCGTCGACGCGCCCCACCGCAACTACAAGGACGCCAACCACAAGCCCGAACTGATCTGCGCCCTCACCGAGTTCGACGGCCTGTGCGGCTTCCGCGCCCCCGACGCCGCCGCCGACCTGCTGGCCGGCCTCGACGTCGACTCCCTCAAACCGTACGTCGACGTGCTGCACGCCCACCCCGAAGACGCCGCCCTGCGCGAGGTCCTCACCGCCGTGCTGAGCGCCGACCCCGAGAAGATGACCCACACGGTCACCGAGGCGGCGGCCGCCTGCGCCCGCCTCGGCGGCGCCTACGCCCCGTACGCCGACATCGCCCACCACTACCCCGGCGACCCCGGCGTGATCGCCGCGATGCTGCTCAACCATGTCCGGCTCCAGCCCGGCGAGGCGCTCTACCTCGGCGCGGGTGTCCCGCACGCCTATCTGAGCGGCCTCGGCGTCGAGATCATGGCCAACTCCGACAACGTCCTGCGCTGCGGCCTGACCCCCAAGCACGTCGACGTCCCCGAACTGCTGCGGATCGTCCGCTTCGAGGCGAGCGACCCCGGTGTCCTGCGCCCCGAGGCCTCCGCGGACGGCGAGGAGGTCTACGAGACCCCGATCGACGAGTTCCGCCTGTCCCGGTACGTGGTGACCGAGGGCGCCGCCCCGCACGACCTCACGCGCACGACCCCGCAGATCCTGCTGTGCACGGCCGGTTCCGTCCGAGCGGGGGACCAGGTGCTCGCGCCCGGCGAATCGGTGTTCGTACCGGCGGAGGACAAGGCCGAGGTGTCCGGGGCTGGCACGGTCTTCCGGGCCACGGTCGCCGCCTGACGCCGCCGCCCGACCCCCGGGCCGGGCGCCGGTCGCGGTCCCGGCCCGGCGCACCGCTGTCGGAGCCTGCTGCAACAATGGCCCACCGGCAAAGGACGGGCAAAGCCTCGGACGGCGTACGGTACGTACGCACGTCCCGGGCGCGACGGCTACGAAGGGACAACGCGAACACATGAGCGCGTCAGGCGGCAACAGGGCGATCGTGGCGGCACTCGGCGCCAACCTCGCGATCGCGGCATCGAAGTTCGTCGCGTTCGCCTTCAGCGGCTCATCGTCGATGCTCGCGGAGGGCGTCCACTCGATCGCCGACTCCGGCAACCAGTTCCTGCTGCTGATCGGCGGCAAGCGCGCCCGGCGCGAGGCGACCCCGCAGCACCCGTTCGGCTACGGCCGCGAGCGGTTCATCTACGCCTTCCTCGTCTCGATCGTCCTGTTCTCCATCGGCGGCATGTTCGCCATCTACGAGGGCTACGAGAAGATCCGGCACCCGCACGCGCTCGAGAACTGGTACTGGCCGGTGGGTGTCCTCGTCTTCGCGGTCATCGCCGAGGGCTTCTCCTTCCGCACGGCGATAAAGGAGTCCAACGAACTGCGCGGCAAGCTCTCCTGGGCGCAGTTCATCCGCCGGGCCAAGGCCCCGGAGTTGCCGGTCGTCCTCCTGGAGGACTTCGGCGCGCTCATCGGTCTGGTCCTCGCCCTCGGTGGCGTCGGCCTCGCCCTGCTCACCGGCGACGGCGTCTGGGACGGCATCGGCACCGTCTGCATCGGTGTCCTCCTCGTCCTGATCGCCCTGGTCCTCGCCGCAGAGACCAAGTCCCTCCTCCTCGGCGAGGCCGCGGGCGGCGACGTGGTCAAGCAGATCGAGGCGGCGATCGTCGACGGCGAGACGGTCACCGGCCTCATCCACATGCGCACACTCCACCTGGGCCCCGAGGAACTGCTGATCGCCGCCAAGATCGCCGTGCAGCACGACGACACGGCGGCCCAGGTCGCCTCCGCGATCAACGCCGCCGAAGCCCGCATCCGCGCCGCCGTCTCCATCGCCCGCGTCATCTACCTGGAGCCGGACATCTACAGCGAGGCCGAGGCCGCCAAGGGTCCGGACCCCGAGGCGACGCCCGGCGGCCCGGGACCGAGCACCGGTCACTGATCACACCGCCGAGCCATGACGACCCCGTGACGGCCTCGATCACACGGCCCGCTGCGGTGCTGCCGGCCGCAGGCAGTCGGGCGTCTTCCGAGGCGGACTGGGGACGGCTGGGTCCTCCGGTGTAGCTTGGAACGGAGCCAGACGTCGCTGCTGATGGCGGTCGGGCGGTCCAGGACGGGCCGACCGAGGGAGAGAGGGCCTCCGACGGACTGCGCTGCGCGCACGTGGGCATGCCTGTGTCCTCTTTCGGGCACCCCTGTGCCCGCCGCCGCGCAGACCAGCCGTACCCACCTCGACCCAACCCCGAGGAGCAGCTCGCAATGACGACTGTCGAGAACCGACAGGACTTCAAGGTCGCCGACCTCTCGCTGGCCGAGTTCGGCCGCAAGGAGATCACCCTCGCCGAGCACGAGATGCCCGGCCTGATGGCGATCCGCAAGGAGTACGCCGAGGCGCAGCCCCTGGCCGGCGCCCGCATCACCGGCTCCCTGCACATGACCGTCCAGACCGCCGTCCTCATCGAGACCCTCGCCGCTCTCGGCGCGCAGGTCCGCTGGGCGTCCTGCAACATCTTCTCCACCCAGGACCACGCGGCCGCCGCCATCGCCGTCGGCCCGAACGGCACCCCAGACAGCCCGCAGGGCATTCCCGTCTTCGCTTGGAAGGGCGAGACGCTCGAGGAGTACTGGTGGTGCACGGAGCAGGCGCTCACCTGGCCGAACAGCCCCACCGGCGGCCCGAACATGATCCTCGACGACGGCGGTGACGCCACCCTCCTCGTCCACAAGGGCGTCGAGTACGAGAAGGACGGCAAGGTCCCCTCGCCCGACACCGCCGAGTCCGACGAACACCGCGTCATCCTCCAGCTGCTCACCCGCACCCTGGCGGAGAACCCCCAGAAGTGGACCCAGCTGGCGTCCGAGATCCGCGGCGTGACCGAGGAGACCACGACCGGCGTCCACCGCCTGTACGAGATGCAGCGCGAGGGCACCCTCCTGTTCCCGGCGATCAACGTCAACGACGCGGTCACCAAGTCGAAGTTCGACAACAAGTACGGCTGCCGCCACTCGCTGATCGACGGCATCAACCGCGCCACGGACACCCTCATCGGCGGCAAGACCGCGGTCGTCTGCGGCTACGGCGACGTGGGCAAGGGCTGCGCGGAGTCACTGCGCGGACAGGGCGCCCGCGTGATCGTCACCGAGATCGACCCGATCTGCGCGCTGCAGGCCGCCATGGACGGCTACCAGGTCACGACCCTGGACGAGGTCATCGACAAGGCCGACATCTTCGTCACCACGACCGGCAACAAGGACATCATCATGGCCAGTGACATGGCCAAGATGAAGCACCAGGCGATCGTCGGCAACATCGGCCACTTCGACAACGAGATCGACATGGCCGGCCTCGCCAAGGTCCCGGGCATCGTCAAGGACGAGGTCAAGCCGCAGGTCCACACCTGGACCTTCCCCGACGGCAAGAAGATCATCGTGCTCTCCGAGGGCCGCCTGCTGAACCTGGGCAACGCCACCGGTCACCCGTCGTTCGTGATGTCCAACTCCTTCGCGGACCAGACCCTGGCCCAGATCGAGCTGTTCACCAAGCCCGACGCGTACCCGACCGGCGTCTACGTGCTGCCCAAGCACCTCGACGAGAAGGTCGCCCGCCTCCACCTGGACGCGCTCGGAGTGAAGCTCACCAAGCTCCGCCCCGAGCAGGCGGCGTACATCGGCGTCGAGGTCGAGGGCCCGTACAAGCCGGACCACTACCGCTACTGACCGAGCCGCGGTCCCAAGGCAGGCCCCCGCACCCCCGTGCCGGGGGCCTGTCCCCTTTCCAGACCACTGGGCCCTTCCGGACCACTGGGCGGACCGGCCCCGTCAAGCCCCAGGACCCTCATGCCCCGCGGCCGATATTCGCTTCACGACCCGCACGACCAGACCCTCCTCGCCCAAGAACACTTCCAGTGCGCGCCGGGCCCCACCGGCTGGCGCTATGTCTCCCGACTGACCACCCCCTCCGGCGATCACGCAGGCTCCGTCGACCTCGCCCTCGACGAGCTCGGCCGCCCCATCCGCCTCGAACTCCATGCCGCGAGCTGGCAGGTGCGGGGCGCCGCCCTGGACGGCGTCACCTGGGTCCGCACCGACCCCACCGGCACCCATGCCACCGAAGGCAATGTCCGCGCCCACGCCTTCACCGGCACATCCCCCGCTTTCCTCGTCGCCACCGCCCGTCTGCTGCGCCTCACCCCCGCTTCCTCCGCGACGCGCGTACGCCTCGTCGCCTTCACCGATCCGGTCCTCGCCCCCCGCACCGTGGACCAGTCCTGGGCCCTGATCGCAAGAGAAGCACACACCACTGACAACACCCCCCTCGTCGTGGACGAATACCAGGTCACAGCCCTCGACACGGGTGAGCGGCACACCGTCCACATCGCAGGAGACGTGGTGCTGGCGGCACCGGGCATCGAGCTGGAGGACCTCCAGTCACCGCCGTCGGTGTTCCGGTGACAGCGACCCGGCGGTGACCGCGGTTACGCGGGCGGCGCGAAGCCGGTGGAGGGCCGAGCCGGCGGTTCGGGGTGTGCGGGCCGCGTGGGTTGCGCCGGTGCCGACTGCGGGTCCTGCGGGGCGACGAGCGGGGCCCGGGGCGGGGCGTAGGGCTGCCGAGGTGTGACGCCGGTCTGAGGACCCCCCTCGGCGGCCTCCACGGTTCCCCAGCCGCCGGAGACCCGCCGGGCCTCCCGGGCCTGCCGTTCCTGCACCACCGCTGCCAGATAAGCGGCCGGCGGCACCCCGGGCGGTGTCGGCACGCCCGTACGAGCCGCGAGGTCCACGGCGAGACGTTCCGCCATCGTCCAGCCCACCTGCGGATCCAGCTGGTGCATCCGGGTCAGGTACTGCCGGACCGCCAGCCACAGCCCGTCCGGAACGGCCGAGAGGTCGAGCGCGGAGAACCGTCCGGCCAGCCACGGGGGCGGCGGAGGCACGAAGGACGCACGGCCGGCGGGCACCCGCTCGCGTACGACGAGCGTGCCCGCGAACACGTCACCGAGCCGCCGCCCCCGTGCCGAAACGAGCGAGGCGATGCACGCCACGACCCCGAAGGTCATGAGGATCTCGACCACACCGACCGCGCCCCGTACCAACGCGTGCCGGAACCGGATCGGCCCCCCGTCGTCCCGCACCACCCGCAGCCCGCACGCCAGCTTGCCCAGCGAACGTCCGTGACTCAGCGTCTCCACCGCGATCGGACCACCCACCAGCACGAGGACGAAGGCGGCGATCGACACCGCCATCTGCGCGGCCTCGTCCAGGCCGGACGTGGCCGCCACCAGAGCGATCACCACAAGGACGTAGGCGACCACGGCCACCACCAGGTCGAGCAACACGGCCAGCGCCCGGCTCGGCAGCCTCGCGGGGCGCAGCTCCAGCGCCACCGCCTCACCAGTCACTAGCTCACTCACGCCGACCGTCCTTCCCCTGACCCTCCCCGGAGTACGACAGTCTGCCAAGCTGAGGGCACATCGCGCCGCAGTACGAGGAGCAGCCCATCCATGGACCTCGACGTGTTCGTGTCCACCCACCGCGCCGAGTGGGACCGCCTCGAGGCCCTGCTGCGCCGCCGGCGCCGCCTCACCGGAGCCGAGGCGGACGAACTCGTCGCCCTCTACCAGCGCACCGCCACCCATCTCTCGCTGATCCAGTCCAGCGCACCCGACCCCCAGCTCACCGGCCGGCTCAGTCAACTGGTGGCACGCGCGCGCAGCGCCGTGACGGGTACGCGGCGCGCCTCGTGGCGCGATGTCACGCGCTTCCTCACGCACGGTTTCCCCGCCGCCGTCTACCGTTCGCGCCGCTGGTGGATACCCACGGCACTGCTCTCCACGGTGGTGGCGGTGCTCCTGGGGTGGTGGATAGGCACCCACCCGAACGTCCAGGCATCGATCGCGGCCCCCAGCGAACTTCGCGAGCTGACACGCCCCGGCGGCGAGTACGAGACGTACTACTCCAGCCATCCCGCCGCCGCGTTCGCCGCCCAGGTGTGGACGAACAACGCCCGAGCCGCAGCGATGTGCCTGGTCCTGGGCATCTTCCTGGGTCTTCCGGTGTTGTGGATCCTCTTCGAGAACATGCTGAACCTGGGGGTCGGCATCGGCCTGATGTCCTCGGCCGGCCGCCTCGACACCTTCCTTGGCCTGATCCTCCCCCACGGGCTGCTGGAACTGACGGCCGTCTTCGTGGCCGCCGGAACAGGGCTGCGACTGGGCTGGACGCTCATCGACCCGGGGCCCCGGACCCGCCGCATCGCCCTTGCCGAGGAGGGCAGGGCCGCCTTGGGCATGGCCATCGGACTGACGCTGGTCCTGTTCGTCTCGGGCGCCATCGAGGGGTTCGTGACCCCCTCCGGCCTTCCCACCTGGGCCCGGATCGCGATCGGCATCGCCGCTGAGCTGGCCTTTCTCGCGTACGTCTATGTCCTCGGCGGACGCGCCGCCCGGGCCGGGGACACCGGGGACGTGGAGGCGGACGAGCGCAGCGCGACCGTTCCGACGGCAGCGTGACCCGGACGGCCCCTCCGGATGTGCGTCATCCGGTGCCGGCCTGCTAATCTCCTCTTCGCCCCACGGGACCTGTTGACACGGGTGGCGTGGGGAGGTAGATTCAGACAGTTGCCTGGAGGTGGAGGTATCCACCCACAACAGGAACAGTGAGCATCTGCCGGGCTCTCGGGGCGATCAGTTTCGAGAAGCCTTTCCGATTGATTCAGAAGTGGTCGGCGGTCAGTCCGCCCCAAAACCTCTGATAAAGTCGGGACCGCCGGAAGGGGAAACGCGAGAGCGGGAACCTGGAAAGGCGCCGAGGAAATCGGATCGGAAAGATCTGATAGAGTCGGAAACACCGAAGGGAAGCGCCCGGAGG
>NZ_JBVKBA010000035.1:0-69235 GCF_055639175.1 Streptomyces sp. NPDC107546
CGCTACGAGAAACGGGCCTACATCTACCTCGGCACCGTCACCCTCGCAGCACTCATCATCTGGCTCCGCTCATGATCCGAGAAACAGCGCCTAGGGCCGCGCGCGTTCCCCGGCGCTCACCACCCGGCGGTGCTCAGAACCCTCGAGTCCGCTTGGCGGCCCGGCGCCCCCCGGCGGACCCGAACCGCAGGAACAGCCGGGAGATCTCCGACCCCAGGTTCACCCCGATCGCGATGGCCATCGCCAGGGACACCGCGTTGGCCAGCGACACCAGGCCCTTGTCGACGTTGTTCTGGGCGATCGAGAGCAGCCCGAAATACGTGGCGGAGCCAGGCAGCAGCGGCCCGATCGCCGCGGTCGTGTACGGCAGCGCGGACGCGAACCGGTAGCGCGACAGCAGTTGCCCGAACAGTCCCACCAGCCCCGCCGCGACGGCCGTGGAGGCGACCGGCGACAGCCCGCCCGGGTAGTGCAGCGCGCCGTACACGCTCCACGCGACGCCGCCGTTGAGGGTCACCCACAGCACGGTGGACCGTTCCTGCTGGAGCAGGACGGCGAAGGTCAGCGACAGCAGCATCGACGCCACGATCTGCACGATGGGCCGCTCGGCGAGGTGCAACGCCGCGTTCGGGTCGAGTTCGGCGCCCAGCTTCACCCCGAAGTAGAGGGCCACCAGGACACCGGCGACGATGCCCACGAAGAAGTACATGACCTCCAGCAGGCGCGCCGCGGCGGTGATGTAGAAGCCGGTCAGCCCGTCCTGCACGCCCGCGACCAGGGCTCGCCCGGGCAGCAGCGCGAACAGCCCACCGGTGATCACCGCGGAGGCGGCCACGGGCACATGGGCCAGCGTGAGCGCGACACCGATCGCGGCCGGCGGCATCGCGGCAACCATGAACTGGTAGAACTCCGGCAGCCCGCGGCCCGCGCACAGCCACGCGAGCCGGTCGCCGAGCATGGCGCCCAACGCGGCCGCGACGAACACGATCAGATCGCCGCCGACGAGCACGGAGGCGGCACCGGCGAGCAGCCCGCTCGCCCCGGTCAGCGCCCAGCCGGGGTAGGGGTGCCGGTTGCGGCGGATCTCGGCGAGCCGCCGGTAGGCGTCCTCCAGGGAGATCGAGGTCTCCGGGTCGGTGAGGTCGTCCACGAGGCGGAACACGGCCTGCAGGCGGGTGTAGTCGGTGCCCCGGCGGCGTACCGTCCGCGAGGCCGACACGGGGTCCTCCACCAGGGACGGCTGGTAGGAGATCGACAGCAGGGTGAAGGTGACGTTCGGCTCGCAGCGGTCGAGGCCGTAGGACCGGCAGACCGCGAACATCGCCGCCTCCACGTCCTCGGCGCCCTCGCCGCCCGCCAGCAGCAGTTCGCCGATGCGCAGGGTCAGGTCGAGCACGCGCGGTACGGCGGGACCCGACTCGCCGACCTTCTGCACCGGCTCCGGCGCGGGCCGCTCGGTCACCGGCATGCGCAGCATCGCGCGCATCCGGTCCTGCCAGGGCGCCTCCTTGGTGAGCCGCACCGCGGGTATCCCGGAGGGCGGTGTGAAGGCGGGCGGGGCGCTTCGGGTGCTGTAGGTGCTCGGCGGGCTGAACGCGGATCCCTCCGGCTCGGCGGCGGGCGGCTGCGGGACCTGGAGGCCCTCCGGGAGGGCGAACTCCGACGTGGTCTCGGAGTCGGCACCGACCGCCGGTACGTCCAGGCCCTCGGGGAGCGCGAACTCCGACGTCGTGGACGACTCGCCGCCGACCGCCGCCGGCACGCCCACGCTCGCGGGGGCGGCGAAGGCCAGGGTCGTGGCGGACTCGCTCCCGCCTCGCCCGTCGGGCGCGAACACGCCCTTCGCCTCGTCCGACCGCGGCTTGCGGTCCACCCCGTTCGGCTCCACCACCTGCTTCTGCCTTGCCCTTCCGTGCGCGCGTGTCCCGTGGGTACCTTCCGTGCGCCCCAGTATGCGCACCTACGCCAGCGGGCCGCGTCACCCGGAAGGGTCACGCGGCCCGCTGGCGGTCGGGAGAGGGGGGTCAGTGACCGCCGTGCTCCTTGAAGCGCTTGAACGAGCGCTCGATCTCGGCCTCGGCGTCCACGCGGCCCACCCAGTCGGCGCCCTCGACGGACTTGCCGGGCTCCAGGTCCTTGTAGACCTCGAAGAAGTGCTGGATCTCCAGGCGGTCGAACTCGGAGACGTGGTGGATGTCCCGCAGGTGCTCAACGCGCGGGTCGGACGCCGGCACGCACAGCACCTTGTCGTCGCCGCCCGCCTCGTCCGTCATCCGGAACATGCCGATGGCGCGGCACTTGATGAGGCAGCCGGGGAAGGTCGGCTCCTCCAGGATGACCAGAGCGTCCAGCGGGTCGCCGTCCTCACCCAGGGTGTTCTCCACGAAGCCGTAGTCGGCCGGGTAGCTGGTCGAGGTGAAGAGTCGACGGTCGAGGCGGATACGACCGGTCTCGTGGTCCACCTCGTACTTGTTCCGCGAACCCTTCGGGATCTCGATCGTGACGTCGAACTCCACCGGTGGCTCCTCCATGATCAGCACATAGTTCTGGTGGTTAAGTGTCCCTCACGCAGGAGTGTGATCGCGAAAGGGGCTGGTGGTCGTGCCGGAGCTGGGGCCTTGGCGGGCTGCGGGACCACGTCTCGTACGGGTCGCGCAGGCCGTGAAACCGCACCTCACGCGCATGGCCCAGGCCGTGGAACCCCGCGCCCGGCGGATCACCGAAACCGCCCGACCCGGTGTGACGCGAATCACGGGGGTGGTGAAACCGCACGTCGCGCGGGTCGCGCGCGCCGTACGCCCACCCTACGGGAGGCTGACGACCCCGCAGCTGGCGGCCGTCGCCGCCACCGTGGGCCTCGCGCTCGCGGCCGGGGCCGTGACCGCCGCCGGTCCCTGGGACTCCTCCGGTCAGCGTACGGCCGAGCGCGACCTCGCTGCAGCGTGGGACCGCCGAGGTGGCGCAGATCACGGGGCCGGTACGGCGGCGGACGCCCCTGCTCCCGCCCCGAGCGCCGCCTCCGTGCTCGTCGCCCTCGGCGGAGCCACCATCAAGTCCGCCCCCGAGGACAAGCCCCTCGCCGCTGTGCTCGACCCGCTCCTGCGCGACCCGTCCCTCGGCGCCCGGCGCAGCGCCGCGGTCGTCGACGTGGCCACCGGGAAGCGCCTGTACGCCAAGGGCGGGGACGACGCACTGACGCCCGCCTCGACCACGAAGATCGCCACCGCCGTCGCCGCGCTCTCCGCGGCGGGCGCCGACCACCGCTTCACCACGCGCGCGGTGCTGGAGCCCGGCAGCGACCACCTGGTCCTCGTCGGCGGCGGCGACCCGACGCTGACCGCCCGCGAGCAGGGCGGGGGCTGGGCGAGCCTGCGCACCCTGGCCGACGAGACCGCCGCCGCCCTGAAGACGCGCCACCTGACCTCGGTGACCCTCTCGTACGACACCGCCCTGTTCACGGGCCCGGCCCTGCACCCCATCGGCGTCAACGACAACCTGGCCCCGGTCACCGCCCTGATGGCCGACGAGGCCCGCACGGACGACACCTCCAGCGGGCCGGCCCCGCGCGGTACGGACCCGGCGGCCGACGCGGCCCGCACGTTCGCCCGACTGCTCCAGAGCCGCGGCATCAGGACCTCGCAGCCCGGCCCGGCGAAGGCCACGGCGCGCGCCGAGGCGCTGGCCTCCGTCCAGTCGCCGCCCCTGTCCGCCGTCGTCGAGCGGATGCTCACCAACAGCGACAACGACATCGCCGAGGCCCTCGCCCGTCAGACCGCCCTCGCCACCGGCGGCCGCCCGAGCTTCGACGGGGGCGCGGCGGCGATCTCCGCCCAGTTGAGGAAGCTGGGCCTCCCGGTCGGCGGCTCGCAGTTCCACGACGGCAGCGGCCTCGACCGCGACGACAAGCTCACCGCGGACCTGCTGACCGCCCTGCTGGCGAGCGCAGCCTCCCCGTCCCACCCCGAACTGCGCGCCGTCCTCACGGGTCTGCCGGTGGCCGGTTTCACGGGCACCCTCAGCGACCGCTACGCGGACGCCGCCGAACACTCCGGCGTGGGGCTCGTCCGCGCCAAGACGGGCTCCCTGACCGGCGTCAACACGCTCGCCGGAACGGTGGTCGACGCGGACGGCCACCTCCTGGCGTTCGCGTTCCTTACGGAAGGTTCGATGGACCAGACGACGGCGAGAACGGCCCTGGACCACACGGCAGCGACCCTGGCGTCCTGCGGCTGCGGCTGACGACCGCTGAGAGTTCGGGGGGCGGCACAGCCCCCAACCACCGGGCACAGCCCAACCAAGGCTCACCCCGGCCGAGCCCTTTCGACCCTGCCCCCAGCGGCAGCGCTCACGTACCGTTGACACATGACGAGCATCGGTGGTGCCGGATCTCCTGGGATGGTCGACTGGAATCTCGCGGTGGCGACCGCGACCCGGTTCGTGCGGCCGGGCCCCGAAGTGAGCCGCGACGAGGCCCGGGCCGTCGTCGCGGAGCTGCGCCGCCACGCGAAGGCCTCGGAGGAACATGTCCGGGGCTTTACTCGTCTGGGTGAAGAGGGTGTGCACGACACCCCGGTCCTCGTCGTGGACCGCCCCGGTTGGGTCCGGGCGAACGTCGCCGGGTTCCGGGAGATCCTCAAGCCCCTCCTCGACAAGATGTCGCAGCGCCGCGGCAGCACTCCCGGCGGGGCCGTCCTCGGCGCCGTCGGCGGCAAGGTCACCGGCGTGGAAGTGGGCATGCTGCTGTCGTTCCTGTCCAGCCGGGTGCTCGGCCAGTACGAGACCTTCGCCCCGCCCACCCGCGAGCTGCCCGCCGGCGAGAACGGCGGTGGCCGCCTGCTGCTGGTCGCGCCGAACATCGTCCACGTCGAGCGGGAGCTGGACGTGGACCCGCACGACTTCCGCCTGTGGGTCTGTCTGCACGAGGAGACGCACCGCACGCAGTTCACCGCGGTGCCCTGGCTGCGCGACCACCTGGAGGGCGAGATCCAGTCGTTCCTCGGGGAGACCGAGATCGATCCCATGACCGTCCTGGAGCGCGTCAGGGAGGCCGTCCAGTCGCTCGCCGGGGGCCGCCCGGAGGGCGAGGAGGGCGACGAGGGGCACTCCCTCGTGGAACTCGTGCAGACCCCCGCCCAGCGGGAGATCCTCGGCCGGCTCACCGCGGTGATGTCGCTCCTGGAAGGACACGCCGACTTCGTGATGGACGGCGTCGGACCCGAGGTCGTCCCGAGCGTCGCCGAGATCCGCGAGAAGTTCCAGCAGCGCCGCGCCAGGGGCGCCTCCCGCCTGGACCTGGCCCTGCGCAAGCTGCTGGGCCTGGACGCCAAGCTCAGGCAGTACCGCGACGGCGAGCGGTTCGTGCGGGCGGTCGTCGAGCAGGTCGGCACGGACGGCTTCAACCGTGTGTGGACCTCCCCGAACACCCTCCCGACCAAGGCGGAGATCGCCAAACCGGCGGACTGGGTCGCACGGGTGCACCGCAGGGCTGAATCGTGAACCCGGAGTGAGAGCCGTGAATCCGGAGTGAAGTAATCCGGCCGTCGGCAGGTCAACGCTCCGCCAATCACCCTTCCGAGGGACCGTGAGCCTTGGACAGGCGTGCAATGCTCGGGGAACGCCCCGTTTCTGTCACCATCGACACACTCTGAGTGACCAGCTTCGGGTTCACCCCCCGACACAACTTCATGAAGGGAACCGGACATGGGTCCCCATCCCGCGGTCGCGGCGATACGCCTGGCGGTCCGCCGCGTCCTCCACGACATCCTGACCGAGCAGACCGCCGAGCGGCCGAGAGAGCACGTGACCGTCGGCCGTCCGCCCCACGAGCGCCCGTCCGCGCCGCTCGTGCTCGTGGCATGCTCGGGCGGCGCCGACTCCGTGGCGCTCGCCTCCGCCCTCGCTTTCGAAGCACCCAAGCTCGGCATCTGCGCCGGCGGCATCACCGTCGACCACGGCCTGCAGCCCGGCTCCGACCTGCGCGCCGCCGAGGTCGTCCTGCGCCTGCGCGAGCTGGGCCTGGATCCCGTCGAGTCCGTCGCCGTCACCGTCGGCCGTGACGGAGGACCCGAAGCCGCCGCCCGCGACGCGCGCTACTCCGCCCTGGACGCCGCCGCAGACCGCCTCGGTGCGAGCGCGATCCTCCTCGGGCACACCCGCGACGACCAGGCCGAGACCGTCCTGCTGGGCCTCGCCCGCGGCTCCGGCATCCGCTCGCTGTCGGGGATGGCCGCGGTCTCGGGGGCCGGCGGCCGCTACCGCCGCCCCTTCCTCCACATCGACCGGCAGACCGCCCGCAAGGCCTGTATGACCCAGTCGCTGCCCGTCTGGGACGACCCCCACAACACCGACCCCGCCTACACCCGCTCCCGGCTCCGCCACGAGGGCCTTCCCGCCCTGGAGAAGGCGCTCGGCAAAGGCGTCGTCGAAGCCCTCGCCCGCACGGCGCAGCTCTCCCGCGACGACGCCGACGCCCTGGACGCCTGGGCCAGCCAGGCCGAGGCCTCCGTCCGCGACGCCTCCGGGCTCCTGGAGTGCGCCAAGCTCTACGCGCTGCCCCCCGCCGTCCGCCGCCGCATCCTGCGCCGCGCCGCCATCGAGGCGGGCGCCCCGGCCGGGTCCCTCTTCGCCCGGCACATCGAGGAGGTCGACCGGCTGATCACCGGCTGGCGGGGCCAGGGGGCCATCAATCTCCCGGGCAAAGTCGTCGCCCAGCGGCAGGGTGGCAGACTGGTGATTCGGCAAGGCTGAGAACACGCCCCCTGCGGGAGGCGCCCGACCGCCCCTCGGGGGGTCGGTCAGCCACGCGAGCGGGCCGAGGGGCGCGCCGCTGTCGCGAGGTAGAGCGCGGGCACGCCGCGAGGGCTGTAGTCGCCATGCGGCTGCCGCCGCGCGGGTGAACCGGCCGCGGTCGCCTCGACGACGGCACGGCGCCCCGGACGCGAGCGAGCAATCGAAGCGGCGGGACGACCGAAAGTGATGCGGGTGGACGCGAAAGACATGGGTGCCGACCTCAAGCAGGTGCTCATCACCAAGGAAGAGATCGACGCGAAGCTGGCCGAGCTGGCCGCGAAGATCGACGCGGAGTACGCGGGCAAGGACCTGCTGATCGTCGGTGTTCTCAAGGGCGCGGTGATGGTCATGGCCGACCTCGCCCGGGCGCTGTCCACCCCCGTCACCATGGACTGGATGGCCGTGTCCTCCTACGGCGCGGGAACGCAGTCCTCCGGCGTCGTGCGGATCCTCAAGGACCTCGACACCGACATCAAGGGCAAGCACGTCCTGATCGTCGAGGACATCATCGACTCCGGGCTGACCCTGTCCTGGCTGATCTCCAACCTCGGCTCCCGCGAGCCCGAGTCGCTGAAGGTCTGCACGCTGCTGCGCAAGCCGGACGCCGCCAAGGTCGCCATCGACGTCGAATGGGTCGGATTCGACATCCCGAACGAATTCGTCGTGGGCTACGGCCTGGACTACGCGGAGAAGTACCGCAACCTCCCGTTCGTCGGTACTCTCGCGCCCCACGTCTACGGCGGCTGAACCCTCCGCGGCCCGGCACTCCCGGCCGCCCGCGCGGCGGCCGGATCCCGGATTGCGGTCTTTGTAAGACGTTCGGGAACCACAACGGGTTTCGCGCCGTTGGAGATGCGTGGGCGGTATTGCCGGTAGTCCCCTGCGGCTGAGGGTGGCGATCCTGGGGTACCGTCGGAAGAACTGTTTTTATCAAACTCACTATGGCAGGAGGGACGGGGCGGCACCGCTCCGTATGGATGGACGTGAAGCGATACTTCCGTGGGCCGGTCATGTGGATCGTGCTGGCCGTCCTTGCCGTGGTCGTGTTGATGCAGGTCGTCGGCTCTTCAGGCGGCTACAAAACGGTGGACACCGGCAAGGTCGTCCAGGCGATCAATGACAACAGGGTCGACTCGGCCAAGCTGACCACTGGCGACGAGCAGGTCATCAAGGTCTCGCTCAAGGACGGCGTCAAGGTCGACGGCAGCTCCAAGATCCAGGCGAGCTACATCGGCGACCAGGGCGTGACCCTGGCTAACACCCTGCAGGACAAGTACCAGAACAAGCAGATCCCGAAGGGCTACACGGTTTCGCCGTCCAAGCAGAACCCCTTCGTCGGCATCCTGCTCTCCCTACTGCCCTTCGTCCTGATCGTGGTCGTCTTCCTGTTCCTGATGAACCAGATGCAGGGCGGCGGCTCCCGGGTGATGAACTTCGGCAAGTCGAAGGCGAAGCTCATCACCAAGGACACCCCGAAGACGACGTTCTCGGATGTCGCGGGTGCGGACGAGGCGGTCGAGGAGCTCCAGGAGATCAAGGAGTTCCTGCAGGAGCCGGCCAAGTTCCAGGCGGTCGGCGCGAAGATCCCGAAGGGCGTGCTGCTCTACGGCCCGCCCGGTACCGGTAAGACGCTGCTCGCGCGTGCCGTCGCCGGTGAGGCGGGTGTCCCGTTCTACTCGATCTCGGGTTCCGACTTCGTCGAGATGTTCGTCGGTGTCGGTGCCTCCCGGGTCCGTGACCTGTTCGAGCAGGCCAAGGCGAACGCCCCGGCGATCGTCTTCGTCGACGAGATCGATGCGGTCGGCCGTCACCGCGGCGCCGGCCTCGGCGGCGGTCACGACGAGCGCGAGCAGACCCTGAACCAGCTGCTCGTCGAGATGGACGGCTTCGACGTCAAGGGCGGCGTGATCCTCATCGCGGCCACCAACCGCCCCGACATCCTCGACCCTGCCCTCCTGCGCCCCGGCCGCTTCGACCGTCAGATCGCGGTCGACCGCCCGGACATGCAGGGCCGTCTGGAGATCCTCAAGGTCCACCAGAAGGGCAAGCCGGTCGCCCCGGACGTCGACCTGTCGGCCGTCGCCCGCCGCACCCCCGGCATGACCGGCGCCGACCTCGCCAACGTCCTGAACGAGGCCGCGCTGCTGACGGCCCGCAGCGACCGGAAGCTGGTCGACAACCGGATGCTGGACGAGGCGATCGACCGCGTGGTCGCGGGCCCGCAGAAGCGGACCCGGATCATGTCGGACAAGGAGAAGAAGATCACCGCGTACCACGAGGGCGGCCACGCCCTGGTCGCGGCGGCCTCGCCGAACTCCGACCCGGTCCACAAGATCACCATCCTGTCCCGCGGCCGCGCCCTCGGCTACACCATGGTCCTCCCGGACGAGGACAAGTACTCCACGACCCGCAACGAGATGCTGGACCAGCTGGCCTACATGCTGGGCGGCCGCGCGGCCGAGGAGCTCGTCTTCCACGACCCGACCACCGGTGCCGCGAACGACATCGAGAAGGCCACCAACCTGGCCCGTGCGATGGTCACGCAGTACGGCATGACCGAGCGCCTCGGTGCGATCAAGTTCGGCAGCGACGGCAGCGAGCCGTTCCTCGGCCGTGAGATGTCTCACCAGCGCGACTACTCGGAAGAGGTCGCCGCGCTGGTGGACGAGGAAGTCAAGAAGCTCATCGAGACGGCGCACAACGAGGCCTGGGAGATCCTTGTCGAGAACCGCGACGTCCTCGACAACCTGGTGCTCCAGCTGCTGGAGAAGGAGACCCTGGGCAAGGAGGAGATCGCCGAGATCTTCGCGCCGATCGTCAAGCGCCCGCCGCGGCCCGCCTGGACCGGCTCCTCGCGCCGCACGCCGTCCACCCGCCCGCCGGTGCTCTCCCCCAAGGAGCTCGCACTGACGAACGGGGCGAACGGTGCAACCCCGGCGATCGCGAGCGCCGCGGATTCGGTCTCCACGGAGGCGTCTTCCGAGGACCGCCGCGAGAGCTGAGCACGGGGTCCCACCGGCCCCGGAATTTCGGCCGCGCCCCCCAGGGTTCTAGCCTGGGGGCGCGGCCGGTTTTGGTAGGGCCGCAGATGAGACGCGCGACCCGTGCGCGTCACAGGCGCAGGAACGAGGCACCACATGACCGACCCGGTGACGCTGAACGGCGAGAGCACGATCGGCGAGTTCGACGAGAAGCGTGCGGAGAACGCCGTGCGGGAACTGCTCATCGCGGTCGGGGAGGATCCGGACCGAGAGGGGCTGCGAGAGACGCCGGGCAGGGTGGCGCGGGCTTACCGGGAACTCCTGGCCGGGCTCAGGCAGGAGCCCGAGGACGTGTTGACGACGACGTTCGATCTGGGCCACGACGAGATGGTCCTGGTCAAGGACATCGAGATCGTCTCCCTCTGCGAGCACCACCTGCTGCCGTTCCACGGTGTCGCCCATGTCGGCTACATCCCGGCCGAGAGCGGAAAGATCACCGGCCTGTCGAAGCTGGCGCGTCTCGTCGAGGTGTTCGCACGCCGGCCGCAGGTGCAGGAGCGACTCACCACGCAGATCGCCGACTCGCTCATGCGCATCCTCGAGGCGCGGGGCGCCATCGTCGTCATCGAGGCCGAGCACATGTGCATGTCCGTGCGCGGCATCCGCAAGCCGGGCGCCAAGACGACGACGTCGGCCGTGCGCGGCCAGCTGCGGGACGCCACGACGCGCGCCGAGGCGATGAGCCTGATACTGGCGCGCTGACCGCCCTCAGCGCCGTCCGTCAGGAGACGGGTGCCGCGTTGCCGTCGTGGTCGTCGTCCTCAGGGAGCTTGCAGACCCGCTCCAGGAAGAGGGCGGCCGCTATGACCGCGATGCCCGCGACGACCGAGAAGCCGGCGTAGATGGCCTGGTCGCGGCGGGAGGGCAGGTCCAGGGAGCCCAGCAGGAAGACCCCCGTGCCTCCGTACATCCCGGCGACCAGGGCCGCGACCAGGGCGCTGGCCTGCCCGAAGACGACCGCGCGGGCCGCCATCAGCGGGTCGACGCCCTTCGCGTCCTGTTGGCGCTCCCGCTGGGCCTTGAGGCGGGAGCGCAGGGAGAGTGCCGTGGCCAGCAGGACCACGGCGATCAGGGCGAGGACGACGGGCGCGGCCAGCGGGACCCGGGGCAGTGTGCCCACGGCGTCCCACAGGCGGGCGCCCGCCCAGGACAGCACTCCGGCCACCACGAACACCGCCGCCAGCGTCCTGATGCGCAGCTCTTTCACGATGTCCCTTCGTCGGCCCGGGCGTCGGTCGCACGGGGCGGTGATCCATCAGGCCCCGGCCCGGTAGACCTTAACGACTACTCGGGCAGCCGGAGTTCCAGGTCGCCACGGGGCGTGACCCCGTGGCGGGTGACGGCGTCGAGCAGGTGTGCCACCGGGCCGCGACCGGGCAACTGGGCCTCGGGGTCCAGGTCGTGCCAGGGCGCGAGGACGAAGGCCCGCTCGTGGGCGCGCGGGTGGGGCAGCGTGAGCACCGGGTCGTCGGAGACCACGTCGGCGTACGCGACGATGTCCACATCCAGCGTGCGCGCCCCCCAGCGCTCGTCGCGCACCCGGTGGAAGGCCTCCTCCACGGCGTGCGCCCGCTCCAGCAGGGAGGAGGGGGGCAGGGTCGTCTTCACGACGACCACCGCGTTGAAGTACGTCGGCTGGCTGCCCGGCGCCACGCCCCACGGCTCGGTCTCGTACACCGGCGAGACCGCCTTGACGCGGACGCCCGGCGTGTCCTCCAGGGCGTCTATCGCGCCCTGGAGGTTCTCCAGGCGGTTGCCCAGGTTCGAGCCGATGGAGATCACGGCCCGTTTCGGGTTCTGCAGGGTGGTGTCGGCGGCGTCCACCTTCTCCACGACGGAGGCGGGCACCGGCTGGACGGTCGGGTCGCTCTGACCCCCGGCGAAGAAGGCGGTCATACTCGGCTCCGGGTGATGGTGACGGTCACGTCGTCGAAGGGGACCGTGATCGGGGCGTCCGGCTTGTGGACGCAGACCTCGACCTCCTGGACCGGGGCGTGCTTGAGGCAGGACAGGGCGATGCGCTCAGCGAGCGTCTCGATGAGGTTCACGGGCTCCCCCTCGACCAGGGCGACGACCTCCTCGGCCACGACGCCGTAGTGCACCGTCTTCGACAGGTCGTCGTCGCTCGCGGCCGGCCGGGTGTCCACGCCCAGGACGAGATCGACGATGAAGGTCTGGCCCTCCTCGCGCTCCCTGGGGAACACGCCGTGGTGCCCGCGGGCCTTCAGGCCGCGCAGCGCGACACGATCCACGCGAATCACTCCTGCAATCGTCGGTAGCGGCCGATTGTCACCGGGTGCGGACGGTACACCGGCCTCGAACGAATCTACCTGCGAGCACTGACAGCGTCGGCCCACGGGGGCGCGCGCCGTCGGCACCGGCAGGAGGGTTCGGCGGGCGTTTCCCCTGGGGAACACGGTGGCTCATGGCCAGGTAGCCGCCCATACCCAGGAGTAGGTGATTCCGACCACTTCAGGCCGCCTACCCACTCGCGCGGGCCGCCCATCCCTCTCAGACGGAGTCGTCCTCCTCGTCCTCACTGGTTTCGGTCAGCACGGGGGAGGCGTGGTGCGACCAGAGCTTCCAGC
Organism: Streptomyces sp. NPDC107546; assembly: GCF_055639175.1. Taxonomy (NCBI): domain Bacteria; kingdom Bacillati; phylum Actinomycetota; class Actinomycetes; order Kitasatosporales; family Streptomycetaceae; genus Streptomyces; species Streptomyces sp. NPDC107546. The sequence goes on from NZ_JBVKBA010000035.1 coordinate 12,419, forward strand.
CGTCGGAGGTGCGGCGGAACACGTTCGTGGCGACCACGAGCTGGCCGACGAGCGGGCCCGGCTCCTCGCCGCCGTCGGGGGGCGGGCCGCCGCTGAGGATGTTCTCCGTGCAGGTCACGAGGGCAGTGTCGCCGGTCACGGAGACATGGACGTCGGTGAGGAAGAACTGGATGTAGTCGGTGTTCGCCATGATCAGCGCGTACGACCTCAGGACCTCGCCGCGTCCGGTCAGCACGGGCCAGCCGGGGTGGACGCAGGAGACCACGCCGGTGTCGGCCGGGTCGTGGTACTCCTCGTCGACACCCAGGTCGGAGGGGGCGAGCCAGAGCGAGGACAGCTCCTCGAAGTCACCCCGCTCCATGGCCTCGTAGAAGGCCGTGTTGGCCAGTTCGACCTGTTCGACGTCGGTGTGGGCGGTGCTCACCGGGCTCCTTCGGGGGTTCCGGTCGTGCGTGCGTCCTCCAGGGCGCGGGCGACGCGTACGGCGTCCGCCGTCGCGCGCACCTCGTGCACGCGCACGGCCCAGGCGCCGGCGTGCGCGGCGAGTGCGGAGACGGCGGCCGTGGCGGCGTCGCGCTCCCGCGCGGGCGGGGGCGCGCCCTCGGGGCCGGCCAGCACGCGGCCGAGGAACCGTTTGCGGGAGGCGGCCACCAGGAGGGGGTGGCCGAGGCCGAGCAGGCGGTCGAGGTGGGCGAGCAGGGCGAGGTCGTGCTCGGCGTCCTTGGAGAAGCCGAGACCGGGGTCGACGACGATGCGGTCCGGGGCGACGCCGCCCTCGAGAACGGCCTCCACGCGCGCGTGCAGCTCGTCCACGACCTCGGTGACGACGTCCTCGTACACGCCTTTGACGTTGCCGTCCTGCAGGAAGCCGCGCCAGTGCATGACCACGAAGGGGGCGCCCGTGGCCGCGACGACCGGGATCATCGCGGGGTCGGCGAGGCCGCCGCTGACGTCGTTGACGAGTACGGCGCCCGCCGCGAGGGCCTGCTCGGCGACACAGGCGCGCACGGTGTCGACGGAGACCGTGACGCCCTCGGAGGCGAGGCCGCGCACGACGGGGATGACGCGCCTCAGCTCCTCGGCCTCGTCGACACGGATGGCACCGGGGCGGGTGGACTCCCCGCCGACGTCGACGAGGTCGGCGCCCTCGGAGGCCAGGTCGAGGCCGTGCTTGACGGCGGCGGTGGTGTCGAACCAGCGGCCGCCGTCGGAGAAGGAGTCGGGGGTGACGTTGACGACCCCCATGACCGCACAGCGGTCCCACACCGGAAGACCGGCCACGCGGCCCCGCCCACTCTTCGTGCTCATACGTTCAGCGTAGGCCCCCGGGGCCTGTCTTTCGGATCAGCTCGGCGTCGCGGGGCGTGGTAAAGACGGGCCCGAGCCCCCGCACCCGGCCCCAGGGACGGTGACCGTCACGGCGGCCGGCTGCGGTCGGGCTCCGGGGGCGGCCCGGTGAGGCCCCCGGGGGATCGGGGCCCCGACCGGGCCCGTTGGGGCTTGTCAGGCTCGGCTGGGAGTCCGTACTCCGCGTTCCGCCACGCCGTGCGCGCACGGGCGCGGGGCCCGGGACGTGCGACGCAGGACGCGGGGCAGAGCCAGGTTCACGAAGCCCTCGGCCTGCATGACCGCGAAGCCGATGCGCGGGAGGTCGCGGGTGGAGGCGTACACCATGAAGCGCGGCTCCCAGCGCGGCTGGAACTTGGCGTTGAACTTGTACAGGGACTCGATCTGGAACCACCGGGAGAGAAAGACCAGCAGCCCCCGCCACGCCCGCAGCACGGGCCCCGCACCGATCTTCTCGCCGCGGGCCAGCGCCGAGCGGAACATCGCGAAGTTCAGCGAGACCCGCTCGATGCCGAACTTCGGTGCGGCCTGCAACGCGGCCACGATCAGCAGTTCGTTCATGCCCGGGTCGGCCGAGCGGTCGCGGCGCATCAGGTCCAGGGAGGCCCCGTCCGTGCCCCAGGGGACGAAGTGCAGGACGGCCTTCAGGTCGCCGTACGGTCCCGCCTCCGCATCCGCCTTGTGCGCCGTGGCGATCAGGCAGTCACCGTCGGCCGGGTCCCCGACACGGCCGAGCGCCATGGAGAAGCCGCGCTCGGTGTCCGTACCGCGCCAGTCCTCGGCCGCCCGTCGTATGCGCTCCAGCTCCCCCTCGCCGAGGTCACGGATGCGCCGTACCCGGGTCTCGTAACCCGCGCGCTCGATGCGCTTCACCATCTGGCGCACGTTGCGCATCGCGCGCCCGGAGAGGGAGAAATCCCCGACGTCCACCACCGCCTCGTCACCCAGTTCGAGGGCGTCCAGGCCGGTCTCGCGGGTCCACACCTCGCCGCCCGTCTCCGAGCAGCCCACGACCGCGGGCGTCCAGGAGTGCGCCTTGGCCTCGTCCATGAACCGCTCGATGGCGCCCGGCCAGGCCTCCACGTCGCCGATCGGGTCGCCGCTTGCCAGCATCACGCCCGACACGACGCGGTACGTCACCGCCGCCTTGCCGCTCGGTGAGAAGACGACCGCCTTGTCACGGCGGAGTGCGAAGTGGCCGAGGGAGTCACGACTGCCGTGCTTGTCCAGCAGGGCGCGCAGCCGTGCCTCGTCCTCCTCGGTGAGCTGGGCGGCCGGGTGTTCGGGCCGGAACGCCAGGTAGATGGTGGTGATCGCGGTGATGAGACCGAGCGCGCCGAGCGAGAAGCCCACCGTCCAGGAGGTGTTGCCGGTGTAGTCGACCGGGCCCTCGAAGCCGAACAGGCCGTACAGGACGTGCTCGAGGCGGTCGGACAGGCTCGGGTCGCCGACCATGCGGTGCGAGTGGACGCTGACGATGACCAGGCCCAGACCCACGGAACCGGCGCCCATGAGGATGAAGTTGGCCAGTGCGCGCCAGCGGCTGCGCGGGTCGGGCAGGGCCGCGAACTCGCTCCGGTGACGCAGCAGCGGCACCAGCAGGGCCACCGCGATGAGCACGCCGACGAGGGAGTGGCGGTAGACGTACTCCGACACGGCGCCCGCCGGAAGGAGCACCACCGCGGCGCGCCATGCCCGGCGCTTGCGCCGGCGCAGCCCGTGGGCCAGGAGCAGCAGCAGGACGCCCGCGCTCAGGGACAGGGCCGCGGCGAAGGGTCCGAACGAGCCGGGCAGCACCTCGGCCATGCGGTGCATACGGCTGTGTCGGAAGCGCGGGAACACGCCTGCGGCGATGTCCAGGACTCCCACGAGGGTGCAGGCCCTGGCGATCAGCGTGGGGACGGCCTCCGGACGCGGGCCGCGGAGTATGCGCCGCACCACACGTGATCGCTCCGGAACCTCACCTGACTTTTCCCCATCTATCCTGACAGACATCGCATCCCGTAGTTCTGCGAGAGACCTTGAGCCCGGTGCCGATCGGGGCATCCGGCGACATTGCGCCCTCTAGGACGGTGTCTCGGGGAGAGAGGTTCACTCCCCATCACAAAGCTGGTTCAAAGCCGACGGAAAGTCCGGGGCAAGGGCCGGCGAAACCGCGGGGGCGGGCCCCGCGGCCGTATGGAAAGCGCAGGCAGGAAAGAGCCCATGGGTCTCACGAGCAACAAGGTGCTGGCGCTGGCGATCGTGTTCGCCGTGCTGCTGTTCGTCGGCACGGTGTGGTACTGGCCACGGCTGGCACGACGGAGCTGGCGGGCCGTCAGTGGACGGGTCGGTCTGCTGTTCGCCACCCAGTTGTCGATCTTCGCGTCCCTGGGGCTGCTCGCCAACCAGACCTTCGGCTTCTACGCCAGCTGGGCGGATCTGTTCGGCCAGGAGAACGAGCAGGGCGTGGTCCTCGCCGGTGGCACCGCGGGGTCGGGCGGCGGGCCCCTCCAAGTCATGGACACCCAGACGGTGCCCGTGCCGGGCGGCGGGCGGCCGCAGATCGGCGGCCAGATCCAGAAGGTCGCCATAACGGGGAGTGGCACTCATATCGCCACATCGGCACTGGTGTACCTGCCGCCGGAGTACTTCCAGCCGCAGTACCGCGCGAGGACGTTCCCGGTGACCGTCGTCCTCACCGGCTACCCGGGGACGACCGCGGCGCTCGTCAAGGGGCTGCACTACCCGCAGACGGCGCAGGATCTGGCCAAGAAGGGCAAGATGCAGCCGATGATCCTGGTGATGATGCGCCCGACCGTCGCGCCGCCGCGGGACACGGAGTGCGCGGACATCCCGGGTGGACCGCAGACGGAGACGTTCTTCGGGAAGGAGCTCCCCTATGCGGTCCGGTCCCACTACAGGGTGGGCCCGATCCCCTACGGCTGGGGCATCATCGGCGACTCCACGGGAGGCTACTGCGCGCTGAAGCTGGCGATGCACCACCCGCTCACGTACGCCGCCGGGGCGGGTCTGTCGCCGTACTACAAGGCGGCGGTCGACCCGACCACGGGCGACCTGTTCGGCGGGAAGAAGGACCTGGAGAACCGCGCCGACCTGATGTGGTGCATCAAGCACCTGAAGGCTCCCGACACTTCACTGCTCGTCACCAGCAGCAAGGCCGGGGAGAAGGACTACAAGTCCACGCTCCAGTTCATAGACGCGGTGAAGGCCAAGAAGCCGACCAGGATCTCGTCGATCATCCTCGACAGCGGCGGCCACAACTTCAACACCTGGCGGCGCGAGATCCCGGCCGCGCTGCAGTGGTTGAGCGGGCGGCTCAGCGACCGCTGAGTGGCCGAATAGGCGGCGGCTCGGACGGGAATTCCGCGCAATCCCAAGACGGGCGGGTCGAGGTCCCCTGACTCGCTTTCGGGTGCGGGAGCCCGGGCCGGAGATCGAGATCACGGCCTCCCGATGAATGATCTTGAAAGTGGGTCCGGGCGGCCCCGGGAAGGCGACTGCCGTGCCACGTGAAGGGCCTGGCAGGGCGGTCGCTGCCCGCCCAGGGGACCGCTGACAAGATCGTCGGCGTATCGGCGCCGAAGGGAATCGCGTGGATTCGCAAGCCGCCTGTTCCCATTCCGATGCCGGTGGGACTGGGTGAACGCTGCGGAGTGGCCGTGTTTTTACCGGGCGTGGCACCATCATTCGCCTACGCGCGGTAAGTTTCTGGCCATGCCACGTGGACGTCACCGTCATTCCCCACCCTTGCACAGGCTGTTGCCTCCTTCGGTGATCGCAGGCGTCTCGGTCGTCTGCGCCGTGGGGCCCTGGTTGTTCACGGAGCCGCTGGTGCTCCGTGGGCTGGCCGCGGGTGCCGCGGTCACGACGATCGTGGGCTCGGTCGTCATGCGCCGCTGGGATCTGGCCGCGGGCAAACGCGTCGCCGACCTCACGCGCGCGCGGGCGAGCGACGAATGGCGTCACGAGGAGCGCGTCGCCGAGTTGGAGACCGACCTCGAGGAGTCGCGCGAACTGCGCGCCAAACTGGAGCAGAGGCTCCGGGCCAAGCGCACGGAACTGGCCAATCTCCGCAACGAACACGCCGCCCTGCTGCGGCGGTACGCCACGGCGGAGACGGAGCGCGCGAGCGCCCTGGAGGGCCGCCGCCGGTTGGCGATCGAGGCCGCGCCCGCTTCGCCGGAGCTGTCCGCGCCGGTCGCTGAGGCGCCCGCCACCGAGCCGGACAAGGGCGCCGGGCCGGCGCCGTCCGCGCCCCGGGCGTTCTCCCCGGAGGGCCCGGCGCTCTTCGCGGCGGCCAACGAGGCGCTGGCACGGCTCGCCCGGGGCGGGGGCACGGGCGTGGCCGGAGAGCCGGACGCCGACGCCGGGGCGGCGAGCGAGAAGGACTCCCCGACGAAGGGCGGCCCGGACGACGACGGCGGCGAGCGCGCCGACCCCGACGCCTCCGACGCCCCGGATGCCCTGGAGGCTGCCGCCACCCCTGAGGCCGAGGCCGAGCCGACCCCCGAGCAGGAGCACCCGGCCGCCTCGCAGGAACAGCAGCCCCAGCCTCCCGCCGCGACGTCGGCCCACACCACCGGCCACTTCACGGTGCCGACCGCCGTGGCCGTCGTACCGTCGGCCCCGCGTCCGCGCCCGGCCGTCGAGGGCGGGTTCGACTTCTTCGGCACCAAGTCGCGGCAGAGCCTGGAGGCCGTGCAGAACGAGGACCTCGCGGACGTCGTCGGCCAGGAGGCGCTCGCGGTGCACAAGGCGGAGTCCGAGTCCGCCTTCAAGTCCGCCGACCCCGAGGCGCGCGCCGTCGGTCAGGTCATCGACCTGACGGCGCACGACGAGACCGAGCGGATCGACGTGCAGGGGCTGCGGACCGCGGCCTCCTGAAGGTGTCAGGACGTGGATGAGGGGCGGCGGCACGCCAGGTGCCGCCGCCCCTCACGTCGTCACGTGGCGACGCTGTCGCCTACGAGGCCATCCACCGGTCCGGCCGCGCGTCCCGCCGCCCCGTGCGTGACCGGTCCGCCTGCGCGTACAGCAGCGCCGCCGCCTCCTCGACGTCCCTGAGGCGCGCCGTGACGGTCTTGTTCGCGCCGGTGTCCAGGTGCACGTCGGCGACCCGCCACAGCCGCTGCCACGGCCCCTGCGTCAGCCGTGCGCTCTGCACCTTGGCGTGCGGGACGAGGGACAGGGTGCGGCGCAGCAGGCCGTGCCGGGCGGCGAACACCGTCTCGGTGACGGCCAGCCCCTGGCCGCGCCACCACACCGGCAGGCACCGGGCCGCGCGCCGCGGCGGCCGGGACAGGGGCGTCGGAACGGTCACTCCGGGCAGCACCCGGGCGATCACCGACTCGGCGGCCGCGCGCGGGGCGACCGGCACCAGCACCGAGTTGGACGAGCCCGCCACGTCCAGTTCGACCCGGACCCAACCGCGCCTCCGCCACAGCAGCGGCTCCACGATCCGTACGCTCTGCACGCGCCCCGGCGGCACCGTCTCGTGCGACCGGTCCAGCAGCCCGTGGTCGATACGGAGCCCGTCCGGCGACTCGCCCACCGTCCAGTCGTACGCGCGCACGAAACGGCCCGCCGACCTCGTGGCCGCGCCGCCGATCAACGGCACCCCGGCGGCCAGCACCGCCCCCACGCTGTGCGTGCCGAGCCACACCAGCGTCGGCACGACCAGGGCGCCGAGCAGCGAGCCCCAGGTGGCGCCGATGAGGAGGAGGGAGACGGCCAGGTCGCCCGGCGGCACGTGCAGCAGCCGCCGTACCGGCGCCTCGCCGACCTCGTGCGCCGTCTCGGGGGCGAATCCGGCCGCGCGGGCGAGGAGTTCGGCCCGCAGCGCCCGCGCCTCCGCCTGGCCGAGATAAGCCAGTTCGTCCTTCTTGTGGGTGCCGATGACGTCCAGCTTGAGCTTGGCGACACCCGCGAGGCGGGCCAGCAGCGGCTGGGTGACGTCGACGGCCTGCAGCCGGTCCAGACGGATGTGCGCGGTACGGCGGAACAGCAGGCCCGTGCGGATGCGCAGTTCGGTGTCGGTCACCGAGAAGTGCGTGAACCACCAGCTGAGGAAGCCGTACAGGGCGGCGGCCGGCACCAAGGCCGCGAGCCCGATGAGGAGCGCGGTCGCGGTCAGTTTCGCCAGCTGTTCCTGGGCCTGGTTCGGGTCGTGCACGGCCCAGCCGACGACCACGGCGACCGGGGCCCAGGCGCGCCGCAGCGGGGTCACGGGATGCAGCCGCCGCTCGGCGCCGCGCTGCCCCTCGGATATGCCGGGCTGTGCCCCGCCGTCGCTCACAGCCCCGCCGATCGGGCCTCGCCCAGCTCGGTCAGCCGGTCCCGCAGCCGCTCCGCCTCGGCCGGATGCAGCCCCGGGATCCTGGCGTCGGTCGCGGCGGCGGCCGTGTGCAGCTGGACGCTCGCCAGTCCGAAGTGCCGTTCGACGGGGCCGGAGGTCACCTCCACGAGCTGCATGCGGCCGTACGGCACCACGGTCTCCTCCCGCCACAGCACGCCCCGGCTGATCAGCAGGTCGTCGGCGCGCTCGGCGTACCGCCAGGAGCGCCAGTTGCGGCCGAGCAGCACCCAGCCCCAGGCGAGCCCGGCCAGCGGCAGCAGGGCGAACAGCGCCCACACCGGTCCGGCCAGCAGCCCCGGCAGCAGCGCCACCGCGAGCGTCCCCAGCCCGGCCCACAGCACCAGCAGCATCCGGCGCATCCTCAGCAGCCCCGGCGGCAGCCCCGTCCAGACGGGCTCCGCGCCCGCCTTCACCGTCCCCGTTTCCATGGCGCAAGCGTACGTACGAGAGACTGGGGCCATGACTCCTACGACGGAGACCATGGTCGGGATCGGCGGCGGCGCGGAGAGCACCGACATGGTGCTCAACATCGGGCCCCAGCACCCGTCCACGCACGGTGTGCTGCGGCTGAAGCTGGTGCTGGACGGCGAGCGGATCAAGCGCGCGGAGCCGGTCATCGGCTATATGCACCGCGGTGCGGAGAAGCTGTTCGAGGCGCGTGACTACCGCCAGATCATCATGCTGGCCAACCGCCACGACTGGCTCTCGGCCTTCTCGAACGAGCTGGGCGTGGTCCTCGCCGTCGAACGGATGCTCGGCATGGAGGTGCCCGAGCGCGCCGTGTGGATGCGCACGCTGCTCGCGGAGCTGAACCGGGTCCTCAATCACCTGATGTTCCTCGGTTCCTATCCGCTGGAGCTGGGCGGCATCACGCCGGTGTTCTACGCGTTCCAGGAGCGCGAGGAGCTGCAGAACGTCATGGAGGAGATCTCCGGCGGCCGCATGCACTACATGTTCAACCGGGTGGGCGGGCTCAAGGAGGACCTCCCGGCCGGATGGACCGCACGCGCGCGTACCGCCGTCCGTGACGTGCGCTCCCGTATGGACCGGTTCGACGACCTGGTGCTCGGCAACGAGATCTTCCGGGGGCGCACCCGGGGCGTGGGCGTCCTCGCGCCCAAGACCGTGCACGCGTACGGCGTCAGCGGGCCGATCGCTCGCGCCTCCGGTGTGGACTTCGACCTGCGTCGGGACGAGCCGTACCTGGCCTACGGGGAACTCCAGGACACCCTCAGGGTCGTCACCCGTCAGGAGGGCGACTGCCTGGCGCGCTTCGAGTGCCTGCTGGAGCAGACGCACAACGCGCTGGACCTGGCCGACGCGTGCCTGGACCGGCTGGCCGAGCTGCCGGTGGGGCCGGTCAACCAGCGCCTGCCCAAGGTGCTCAAGGCCCCCGAGGGCCACACCTACGCCTGGACCGAGAACCCGCTCGGCATCAACGGCTACTACCTGGTCAGCAAGGGCGACAAGACCCCGTACCGGCTCAAGCTCCGCTCGGCCTCGTACAACAACATCCAGGCGCTGACCGAGCTGCTGCCGGGCACGCTGGTCGCGGACATGGTGGCGATTCTCGGGTCACTGTTCTTCGTGGTCGGGGACATCGACAAATAGCCCCTCGGACAGCTCCTCGAGCGCGCCGCCCGGGAGGCCCACCGGCTGGAGGAGCCAGCCGAAGTCACCGAGGCCGCCGGGCGCGGTGAGTTCGGCGGCGGCTCCGGCGTGCGCGAGGGCGCGTACGTACGCGGTGGGGTCCGTGGAGGCGAGGGTGAGCGGGGGGCGTGCGCCGGTGATCCCGAGGGCCCGCAGCGCGACGCGCTGGGTCAACAGGCGTGCCCCCGGCAGGGCACACGCGTCCAGGGCCACATGCGCCGTGATGTCGCAGGAGCCGTCCGGAACGGGAGCGCACTCCCGGCCCGCGCGGAATCCGGTGAGCGTCCCGAACGGCGGCCGGGCGTCCGCGCGGTGCGCGTAGTCGACGGCGACGGCCAGCCCGCGCTCGACGGTGGCGACCGCGGCGGCCCACGCGGTGTCCCGGGGCACCCCGATCTCGGCCCGGGCCCCTTCGGCGGACAGCGGCCACCAGCGCTCCAGCCACGCGGCATCCGCTCCCGTGACCGGCTCCCCGAGCCGCTCGGTCCCGTCCCGGCGGACCAGGACCAGCCGGGGCAGGCCGTCGGCGTCCGCCTCCGCGACCTCGACCGGCACGTTGTCCAGCCACTCGTTCGCGAACAGCAGCCCAGTGATCCCCTCCGGGGGCTCGCCCAGCCACTCGATCCCGCGATCCAGGCCCTTGGGCCTCTCGGCGATCTCCACGGCGCAGGCGCGCGTGCGGGCGGCCACGTCCCCGGGCAGCGCGTCCAGGACCCCGGCGACCAGTTCGCCCCGCCCCGCCGCCATGTCCACGAAGGTCAGCTCGGCCGGCCGTCCCAGCTCCTCGTCGACCAGGCACAGCAGCCGGGCCACGGCCACGGCGAACAGCGGCGAGGCGTGCACGGACGTGCGGAAGTGCGCCGCGGGCCCCTCGGGCCGCCGGTAGAACCCGTCCGCCCCGTACAGCGCCTCCTCGGCCGCCGCCCGCCATCCCCGCCACTCACCGCTCAGCCGCTGGTCCACGGGGTCAGGCTAGGCGCATGTTCGCAGGCATCTGCGACCAAGGGGTACCGGCGGGTATCCACCTTGCGGAGTACGTGTGTCCGTCACGGATCGGCCCTCCGGTTGACCCCCGCGCCCTGCGCGTTTCCCTACTCTGGGTTACGTGCAGCGCCTCTATGACTTTCTCCGCAGGCATCCCACCTGGGTCGACAGTTTCTGGGCCGTCGTCCTGTTCGGGCTCTCCTGCGTGAGTCTGACGAACCTCAACGGGGCGCCGGACCACCACGGATCGCTCCCGGTCGGGCTCGCCGTCTCCGCCGTGCTCTGCCTCGTCGTCGCGCTGCGCCGCCGCCTGCCCGAGAAGATGCTGATCGTCGCCGCCGGCATGGGCCTGGCCCAGCTGGTCCTGGACGAGCAGCCGATGATCGCCGACTTCGCGATGCTGGTGATCATCTACACGGTCGCCGCCCTGGGGGCCCGCTGGGCCTCGCGCGTCGGCCTGATCGCCGGCCTGAGCGCGGGCACCCTGGCCGCGGCCCGCTGGCCGGAACACCACTCCAGCGTCCTCGGCAACATCGCGATAGCCGTCTTCCAGACCGTGCCCTTCGCGCTCGCCTGGGTCCTCGGTGACTCCCTGCGCACTCGGCGCGCCTACTTCGCCCAGCTGGAGGAGCGCGCCGCCCGGCTGGAGAAGGAGCGCGAGGCGCAGGCCAAGGTCGCGGTCGCCGCCGAGCGCGCCCGTATCGCCCGCGAGCTGCACGACGTGGTCGCGCACAACGTCTCGGTGATGGTGGTGCAGGCCGACGGCGCCGCCTACGTCCTCGACACCGCCCCCGACCAGGCGAAGAAGGCCCTGGAGACGATCTCCACCACCGGCCGCCAGGCGCTCGCCGAGATGCGCCGCCTGCTCGGCGTGCTGCGCACCGGCGAGCACAAGGAGGAGGGCGAGTACGTCCCGCAGCCCGACGTCGAACAGATCGACGAGCTGGTCGAGCAGTGCCGCAGCGCGGGCCTGCCCGTCGACTTCAAGGTGGAGGGCACCCCGCGCCCGCTCCCCAGCGGCGTGGAGCTCACCGCGTACCGCATCGTGCAGGAGGCGCTCACGAACACCCGCAAGCACGGGGGGCCGGACGCCGGCGCCAGCGTGCGCCTGGTGTACTTCGACGACGGCCTCGGACTGCTCGTGGAGGACGACGGCAAGGGCGCCCCGCACGAGCTCTACGAGGAGGGCGGCCTCGACGGCAAGGGCCACGGTCTGATCGGGATGCGGGAGCGCGTCGGCATGGTCGGCGGGACCCTGGACGCGGGCCCCCGCCCCGGTGGAGGCTTCCGCATCAGTGCCCTGCTTCCGCTGAAACCGGCCCACTGACACATGCCCGGCCCCCAGCCCGCCCGACACCCACCTACCGGAGGACCCCCGCCATGCAGATCCGCGTGATGCTCGTCGACGACCAGGTGCTGCTGCGCACCGGGTTCCGGATGGTGCTGGCCGCCCAGCCGGACATGGAGGTCGTCGCGGAGGCGGGTGACGGCGTCGAGGCCCTTCAGGTGCTGCGTTCGACCGAGGTCGACGTGGTGCTGATGGACGTGCGCATGCCGAAGCTGGACGGAGTGGAGGCGACCCGCCGCATCTGCGCGGACCCGAACCCGCCCAAGGTTCTGATCCTCACCACGTTCGACCTCGACGAGTACGCGTTCTCGGGGCTGAAGGCGGGCGCCTCCGGCTTCATGCTCAAGGACGTGCCGCCCGGCGAACTGCTCGCCGCCATCCGTGCCGTGCACAGCGGCGACGCCGTGGTCGCGCCGTCCACGACCCGTCGTCTGCTCGACCGGTTCGCACCGATGCTGCCGGGCGGCAGCACCGAGCCCCGGCACAAGGAGCTGGGCCGGCTCACCGACCGCGAGCGCGAGGTCATGGTGCTGGTGGCCCAGGGCCTGTCCAACGGCGAGATCGCGGCCCGGCTGGTGCTGTCCGAGGCGACCGTGAAGACCCATGTGGGCCGCATCCTGACCAAGCTGGGGCTCAGGGACCGGGTGCAGGTGGTCGTCCTCGCCTACGAGACGGGGCTCGTCCGGGCCGGCGGGCACGGCTGAGCACCACTGTGCTGCGGCCGGCCGGTCCGGTGCGCGCCTACCTGAGGATGCCCTCCAGGAAGTCGCTGCCGAGCCGGGCCACCGCCGTGACGTCCATCTGGTGCAGGACGTACCGGCCGCGGCGACGGGTGGTGATCAGACCGGCCTTCTTCAGGACGCCCAGGTGCCGGGATATCTCGGGAGCGGTCATTCCGTGCGCCTGCGCCAGCTCGCTCGTCGTGTACGCGCTGCGGGCCAGATGGCGGCAGATGCGCATCCTCACCGGGTGGGACAGGGCGGTCATCCGCAGGGTCAGCTGCTCCAGCGAGGGCGGCGCCGACAGCTCGGGGGACGCGACCGGGTAGTGCAGCACCGGCTGCCAGCCGTGGCGGTGAAGGACCATCAGGTGCGGCCAGCCGAGGCTCGTCGGGACGAGCAGCAGACCGCCGTCCCCGGTGGCGGTGCGGCCCTCACCGAGCTTGTCCACGACGATCCGGTCCTTCGTCCCCTCCAGTGTCACGGCGGGCGACACAGCCGCCAGCGCCTCCGCCAGGCCCTTGCGCCGCAGCAGGTCCGTCTTGTGGCGGGCGTCCGCAGCGAGCTGGTGGCGCAGCCGCGACCAGGCGTCGGCGAAGAACGCCTCGTCGCAGTCCTGAAGGAACTGCCGCAGCCAGGCCCGAGTGCGCGGTGGGTCGGCCAGCAGCCGCTCCGTGAAGCGCAGTTGGCGAGGCCCTCGCGCGGCGGCCAGCTCCAGGGCGCGCCCCCGTACCCCGGCGTCCGAGAGCGCCGTCGGGCCGGGCGTGCTGTAGCAGGTGGCGCAGGTGAACTCCAGGGCCGCGTCCACGAACTGCTCGTCGCTGAGCTTGTCCAGCAGGTCCATGTCCTCGGCGAGGGTGGCGCCGGGAAGGGCCGCGCGGCCCGGGATGCCCGCGTAGGGCAGGAACAGGTCCGAGAACGTGGTCCGCCACAGGAAGTCGGCCTCGCACATCCGGTCGGCCAGGTGCGAGTCGAGCCGGGCGGTCACGCCCGTCACCCATCCCTGAAGGCCCGGATGGTGCCCCGGCTCGGCCAGTGCGTGCAGCGCCATGCTGAGCTCGGCCAGGGGAGAGGGCACGACGGAAACCCTCTCCGGCCGCAGCCCGCTGATGTCGATGTCCACGCTCATGGACTCATGGTGCACCCCGCCACTGACAGAGCCGCCCTCGTTTGACGGACGCGGTCAAACGGACCCGTCGACTCCCGGCAGCCGCTCCACGAACTCCACCGCCGCCTTCTTCACGTCGTCCGTCGTCCACTCCTGGGCGGCGGCGCGTACGTAGACCTCGGTGAAGGCAAGGCCCGGACCGCCTCGGTCCCAGGGGTTGGCGAACAGGAGCGTCCCCGTCTCCTCTCCCTGGCGCACGGCGGCCTGAGTGAGGACGTCCGCGTCGTACGGCAGCCACACCTGGAACTCGTGGGTGTGCGGCGGGTCGGGGTGCACCCGCGCCCACGGCAGCCCCGCCGCCGCGAACCCCTCGCGCAGCGCGGCGGCCACCACGCGCGCGTGGCGCACGTACTCCGGCAGCCGGGGCAGTTCCCGCTCCAGGCCCGCCAGGGCCGACAGCACCGTCGGGAACTGCTGGAAGACCGCGCCGCCGTAGCGGTGCCGCCAGGTCTTCGCCTCGTCGACAAGGCTCCTGGGGCCCGCGAGCGCCGCGCCGCCGTACCCGTCGAGGGACTTGTAGAACGACACGTAGACGCTGTCCGCGAGGCCCGCGATGTCCTCCAGCGGACGGCCGAAGTGGACCGTGGTCTCCCACAGGCGCGCGCCGTCGAAATGCACCACCGCGTCACGCTCGTGCGCCGCCTCGACGACCTCGGTGAGCTCCTCGAAGGAGGGCAGGACGAAACCGGCGTCCCTGAGGGGAAGTTCGAGCATCAGTGCCCCGAAGGGCTCCTCGAAGTCGCGCACCTCCTCGGCGGTCGGCAGCCGGGGCTCGCTCGTCAGGCACACCGGGCGCAACCCGCTGACCTCGCTGAACGCCTTCCGCTCGTGCACCTCGGGGTGGGCGAGCGCATGCAGGGCCACCGTGGGGTCGCCGGTGCGGCCCGCCCAGCAGCGCAGCGCCACCTGCTGGGCCATGGTCCCGGTCGGGAAGAAGGCGGCGGCCTCCTTGCCCAGCAGCCCGGCCACCCGCTCCTCCAGCGCCTCGACGATCCCCGTGCCGTACATGTCCCCGGACTCGTCCAGGTCGTACAGGCGCTCCGCGCCGTCCAGCAGCGCGAGCCGCTCCCGCAGGGTCCCCAGGAACCCCGGGCGTGCCAGCACGCGCTCCGCACCCCGATAGGCGGCGATCCGACGCTCCCGCAGCCGGCGCCGCAGCTCCTCGGGTGACTCCGCCGGGTCTTCCCCGCCCTCCCGAGCCGGCTCTCCGGCGACCTGTTCGGCCGTTCGCGCCATGTCCCCCTCCGCCCTCGTACTCATCCCGGGATCATCCCTCGCGCCCGTCCCTGCGGCACCCCGATTTCCATACCGGCCACCACCTGCGGGAACCCACAGCCTGTGGACAACCGGCCGTCTCGCCCCCCAATCGCGTTAACATGACGAGAAATCGTCCGGTACCCAGAGCGGACTGGAACGGGAAGGCCACCGTCGAGTGAGTACAGTCCAGCAGCCAGACCCCAAGGACCGCCCCGCGCGGCTCACCGTGGGCGTGATCGGAGCCGGCCGGGTGGGGCCCGCGCTCGCCGCGTCGCTCCAGCTCGCCGGGCACCGCCCGGTCGCCGTCTCCGGGGTCTCGGACGCCTCCAGACGGCGCGCCGAGCAGATGCTCCCGGACGTGCCGCTCGTGCCGCCCTCCGAGGTGATGGAGCGTGCCGAACTCGTCCTGCTGACCGTCCCGGACGACACCCTGCCGGGCCTCGTGGAGGGCCTCGCCGAGACGGGGGCCGTACGTCCGGGCCAGCTGCTCGTGCACACCTCCGGGCGGTACGGCACGCGCGTGCTGGACCCCGCCCTGCGCGCCGGGGCGCTGCCGCTCGCCCTGCACCCCGCGATGACCTTCACCGGCACGCCCGTGGACGTCCAGCGCCTGGCCGGATGCTCCTTCGGGGTGACCGCCCCTGAGGAGCTGCGGCTGGCCGCCGAGGCCCTGGTGATCGAGATGGGCGGTGAGCCCGAGTGGGTCGCCGAGGAGATGCGCCCGCTCTACCACGCGGCCCTCGCCCTCGGTGCCAACCACCTGGTCACCCTGGTCGCCCAGTCCATGGAGCTGCTGCGCACGGCGGGCGTCGAGGCCCCCGACCGCATGCTCGGCCCGCTGCTGGGCGCCGCCCTGGACAACGCGCTGCGCTCCGGCGACGCGGCGCTGACCGGCCCCGTCGCGCGCGGAGACGCGGGCACGGTCGCCGCGCACGTCTCCGAGCTGCGCAGGCACGCCCCCCAGACCGTCGCGGGCTACCTGGCGATGGCCCGCGCCACCGCCGACCGGGCCCTGGCCCACGGACTGCTGAAGCCGGAGCTGGCCGAGGACCTGCTCGGAGTCCTCGCCGACGGCACCGACCTGCCCGAGAACGGGGAAGACCGATGAGCCGCCGCCCCTTCGAACTCGCCCCCACGGCGGATGACCTGCGGTACGTCCAGGACCACCACGCGGTGCCGGGACGCACCGCCGTCGTGATGACCATGGGCGCTCTGCACGAGGGCCACGCCACCCTGATCCGGGCGGCGCGCAAGCACGTCGGCGGAAAGGGCTTCGTGATCGTCACCGTCTTCGTGAACCCGCTCCAGTTCGGCGCGGGCGAGGACCTCGACCGCTACCCGCGCACCCTGGACGCCGACCTGAAGGTGGCCGAGCAGTCCGGCGCGGACGTGGTGTTCGCCCCGTCCGTCGACGAGGTCTACCCGGGCGGCGAGCCACAGGTGCGGATCTCCGCCGGCCCGATGGGCGAGTGCCTGGAAGGGGCCTTCCGCCCGGGCCACTTCGACGGCATGCTCACCGTCGTCGCCAAGCTGCTCCACCTCACCCGCCCCGACGTGGCCCTGTACGGGCAGAAGGACGCCCAGCAGCTCGCCCTGATCCGCCGGATGGTGCGGGACCTGAACTTCGGTGTGGAGATCGTCGGCGTGCCCACCGTGCGTGAGGAGGACGGGCTCGCCCTGTCCAGCCGCAACCGCTACCTCTCGCCCCAGGAGCGGCACACCGCGCTCGCCCTGTCCCGCGCCCTGTTCGCGGGCCGCGACCGGCACGCCGCCCAGGAGGCGCTGCGCGCACGCGCCCTGGAGGTGCCCGCCACGCACGCGCGTGCCGAGGCCCTGAGCGCCATAGGCGAGTCGCGTGCCGCCGCCGACGCGCACGCGGTCGCCAAGGCCGCGCCCGGCGGTCCCGCCGCCGTCCGCGCCGCCGCGAAGCTCGTCCTGGACGAGGCCGCCCAGCTGGACCCGCCACTGGTGCTGGACTACCTGGCCCTGGTCGACCCGTCGGACTTCACCGACGTCCCCGACGACTTCACCGGCGAGGCCGTCCTCGCCGTCGCCGCCCGGGTCGGGACGACCCGGCTGATCGACAACATCCCGCTCTCCTTCGGAGCACCCGAACCCGTCGACCCCCACGGAGCCGCCTCGTGACCGGCACAGGCATACGACTGCACGCCCCCGCCCCGGGCTGGTCCATCTCCGCCGACGTCGTGGTGGTCGGCTCCGGCGTGGCCGGCCTCACCGCCGCGCTGCGCTGCGACGCCGCCGGCCTGAACACGGTCGTCGTCACCAAGGCGCGCCTCGACGACGGCTCCACCCGTTGGGCGCAGGGCGGCATCGCGGCGGCCCTCGGCGAGGGCGACAGCCCGGAGCAGCACCTGGACGACACCCTGGTCGCGGGCGCGGGCCTGTGCGACGAGGAGGCCGTCCGCATCCTCGTCACCGAGGGCCCCGACGCCGTACGGCGGCTGATCTCCACCGGCGCGCACTTCGACACCGACGACGAGGGCGGCATCCAGCTCACCCGCGAGGGCGGGCACCACCGCCGCCGCATCGCGCACGCGGGCGGCGACGCGACCGGCGCCGAGATCTCCCGGGCGCTCGTGGAGGCGGTACGCGCGCGTGGGTTGCGCACGATCGAGAACGCGCTGGTCCTGGACCTGCTCACGGACGCCGACGGCCGTACCGCGGGCGTGACCCTGCACGTCATGGGCGAGGGTCAGCACGACGGCGTGGGCGCCGTGCACGCGCCCGCCGTGGTCCTCGCCACCGGCGGCATGGGCCAGGTCTTCTCCGCGACCACCAACCCCTCGGTGTCCACCGGCGACGGAGTGGCGCTCGCCCTGCGTGCGGGGGCCGAGGTCAGTGACCTGGAGTTCGTGCAGTTCCACCCGACCGTGCTGTTCCTCGGCCCGGACGCGGAGGGCCAGCAGCCCCTCGTCTCCGAGGCGGTCCGCGGCGAGGGCGCCCACCTGGTGGACGCCGACGGGGTGCGCTTCATGGTCGGGCAGCACGAGCTTGCGGAACTCGCGCCCCGGGACATCGTCGCGAAGGGCATCATGCGCCGGATGCAGGAGCAGGACGCCGAGCACATGTTCCTCGACGCCCGTCACTTCGGCGCCGACATGTGGGAGCACCGCTTCCCGACGATCCTGGCCGCCTGCCGCGCCAACGGCATCGATCCGGTCACCGAGCCCGTCCCGGTCGCCCCGGCGGCCCACTACGCCTCCGGGGGCGTGCGCACCGACTCCCACGGCCGGACCACCGTGCCGGGCCTGTACGCGTGCGGCGAGGTCGCCTGCACGGGCGTCCACGGCGCCAACCGGCTCGCCTCCAACTCCCTGCTGGAGGGCCTGGTCTACGCCGAGCGCATCGCCGCCGACATCGCCCGGGACCAGACGGAGAGCGGCCTGCACGCGCGCGTGCCGCAGCCCGTCCCGTACTCGGAGAAGCCAGCGCACCCGCTGCTCGGCCCCGAGGCCCGCTTCGCGATCCAGCGGATCATGACGGAGGGCGCCGGCGTGCTGCGCTCCGCCGAATCCCTGGCCAAGGCCGCCGACCAGCTCCAGCGGCTCCACACCGAGGCCCGCGACGCCCTCCACGAGAACGGCAAGACCGCCGAGCCCGGCGTCGACACCTGGGAGGCCACCAACCTCCTGTGCGTGGCCCGCGTCCTGGTCGCCGCCGCCCTCCTGCGCGAGGAGACCCGCGGCTGCCACTGGCGCGAGGACCGGGCCGACCGCGACGACGCGAACTGGCGCCGCCACATCGTCGTACGGCTGAATCCCGACCGATCGCTCGCCGTGCACCCCACGGACACCGCAGACTTCCCCCCGACCTTCCAGCGTCCCCAGGAGCAGTGACCGAAGTGAGTACCCCCGACCTCCCTCTCGCCTCGAACGGCGGCTGCGGCGACGGCTGCGCCTGCGGCGCGGACGGCGACGAGGAATACCTGGAGTGCGGGCTCGACCCCGCGCTCGCCCAGCTCCTGGCCGACGCCGGACTCGACCCGGTGGAGGTCGAGGACATCGCGGGCGTCGCCATCCAGGAGGACCTGGACCACGGCGTGGACGTGACGACGGTCGCGACGATCCCCGAGGAGGCGGTCGCCACCGGCGACTTCACCGCGCGCGAGGCGGGCGTCGTGGCGGGCCTCAGGGTCGCCGAGGCCGTGATCTCCGTGGTGTGCACCGACGAGTTCGAGGTCGAGCGCCACGTGGACGACGGCGACCGGGTGGAGGCCGGCCAGAAGCTGCTGACCGTCACCACCCGCACCCGTGACCTGCTCACCGCCGAGCGCAGCGCGCTGAACATCCTCTGCCGCCTGTCCGGCATCGCGACGGCCACGCGTGCGTGGGCGGACGCCCTGGAGGGCACCAAGACGCGCGTACGGGACACCCGCAAGACGACGCCTGGCCTGCGCTCCCTGGAGAAGTTCGCGGTCCGCTGCGGCGGCGGCGTCAACCACCGCATGTCCCTGTCGGACGCGGCCCTGGTGAAGGACAACCACGTCGTCGCGGCCGGAGGCGTGGCCCAGGCCTTCCAGGCGGTCCGGGAGATGTTCCCGGACGTGCCGATCGAGGTCGAGGTCGACACCCTGCACCAGCTGCGGGAGGTCGTCGACGCGGGCGCGGACCTGATCCTCCTGGACAACTTCACGCCCACCGAGTGCGAGGAGGCGGTGGCGATCGTCAAGGGCCGCGCCCTGCTGGAGGCCTCGGGCCGCCTGACCCTGGGGAACGCCAAGGCGTACGCGGACACGGGCGTCGACTTCCTGGCGGTCGGGGCGCTCACGCACTCCTCCCCGATCCTGGACATCGGCCTGGACCTGCGAGCGGCGGAGTAGGTAGAGCCCCATGCTGCTGACCATCGACGTAGGCAACACGCACACCGTCCTCGGCCTGTTCGACGGCGAGGACATCGTGGAGCACTGGCGCATCTCCACCGACGCCCGCCGCACGGCCGACGAGCTGGCGGTCCTCCTGCAGGGGCTGATGGGCATGCACCCGCTCCTCGGCGAGGACCTGGGCGAGGGCATCGACGGCATCGCGATCTGCTCGACGGTCCCCTCCGTCCTGCACGAACTGCGCGAGGTCACCCGCCGCTACTACGGCGACGTCCCCGCCGTCCTGGTCGAACCCGGCATCAAGACCGGCGTGCCGATCCTGATGGACAACCCCAAGGAGGTGGGCGCTGACCGCATCATCAACGCGGTCGCGGCGGTCGAGCTCTACGGGGGCCCGGCGATCGTGGTGGACTTCGGCACGGCGACGACGTTCGACGCGGTCTCGGCGCGCGGCGAGTACGCGGGCGGCGTCATCGCCCCCGGCATCGAGATCTCCGTCGAGGCCCTGGGAGTGCGCGGCGCCCAGCTCCGCAAGATCGAACTGGCCCGGCCGCGCGCGGTGATCGGCAAGAACACGGTCGAGGCGATGCAGGCGGGCATCGTCTACGGCTTCGCGGGCCAGGTGGACGGCGTGGTCACCCGCATGGCCAGAGAACTGGCGGAGGACCCGGACGACGTCACGGTCATCGCGACGGGCGGCCTGGCTCCCATGGTCCTGGGCGAGTCGGCGGTGATCGACGAACACGAACCGTGGCTGACACTGATCGGCCTGCGGTTGGTATACGAACGGAACGTGTCACGTATGGCCGGCTGAAGCACGCCCTGAAGGGGCGCGGGACTGTGTCGCCATACGGCTCCGCCGCGTGGGCGCGACAAGCCACGACGGCGCGGCACCCGCCGTTGAAGCAACGTGCCCGAGGCGAACAGGCGCACCCACGCCCCCACCTGGGGGAACTCCAGAGCGACACGACACCCGGAGAGACCCGTTTTGTCCGATTAGCGGTAGCGTCCCCGCATGCCCACGCCACACGGATCCCGAGGCGCCCTGGCCTTCGGCGCGGAGGAGCTGCGCGTGCTCCGCCGCGCCCTCGCCCTCGCCCTGAACCCCCGCACCGCTTCCGCCGAGGACGTCCAGGACTGCCTCCGCCTCGCCGAGTCCGTCGACGCGGCGGTACGCGAGGGGGACCGTCTGAGGGCCTTCCTGCTGGCCGACCTCACCCGCTACCGCGCCGCCCTCCCCGGCGCCGCCGGCGGCTACCTCACCCTCCTCCAGGACGCCCTCCGCGCCGGCTACCGCCCCACCCCGGACGACCTCGCCGCGCTGCGCGCCCTGCACGGCACCCCCCTGGCCGCCGCCCTGCTCGACCGCTGCCGGGCCCTGGTGCCCCAACAGACGACGTTCGCCCCGTCGCGGCGTACGCCCAGTACGACGACCTCGGCACCGGCCGAGCCCGGCGTCCGCGCGCACCTCACTCCCCGCAGGGCCGCGGTCCCCGTCCATCGTGCGCGTCTGACGGCGCTTCCCGGCGGCCGTGCGAGCGAGGAGGAGCGGCCGGAGGAGCCGACCCGCAAACCCGAGCGGAAGCCGGAGAAGCCCGCTCCCCGCCGTGAGCCCCAGGGCCCGCGCCCGACGCGCCGCCCGATCCCGACCCCCGGCGAGGTCTTCCCGCCGAAGCGGAAGCCGAGCCCTCCGGCCCACTCCCACGGGCAGCTCGCGGCCGGCTAGTGCTGTGGCCGGAAAGGTTTGCCGGACAGCTCGCGGCGTCCGGTGCGGTGCGTCGCAAGGCGGAGCGTCGCCCGCGTACCGGATGTACTCGGGCGGTGCGACAACGCGGCGAGGTGCCGTGCCGGGCGTCGCGAGCCGGTGAACCTTTCCGGCCACAGCACCAGGGCCTGCCGAAAGGACGGACCGCGGATCGGGCGCAATCCGGTGACGCCCACCCGACCGGGATCCTTCGGACACCCCTGGCTACTCTTGACGCATGGACTACGTCTCCGCGCTCCTGCCCCCGGTCGTCATGGCCGTGCTCTTCATCGGGCTCATCCGGGTGATCGTGAAGACCCAGGGCGGCGCCAACAAGGCCAAGGAGGACGCCGCCGTCGACGCGGCCCTCGCGCACGCGGAAAGCGCTCCCCGGAAGTCCGGGGACGCCGACGCCTGACCCCCTCGCGGCCTTCGGGTCCCTGCCGGACGGCACCTCGTGTCGGCGGGCGTACGACTCATGCCCTGAGCGCGTTGTGCTGAACGCGTTGCCCTGAGCATGTTTAGGAGTCGTACGCCCTTTTTGCTGTGGTTTGTCGCGTAAGTGCACGTCCCGCAAGCCATTGGTGACTTCTCCCACTATTGTGCTAAGCGTGCCTCGCCCATTGGGAGAACTCGAAGACGCGGTCATGACGCGGGTGTGGAAGTGGAACCGACCGGTGACCGTTCGAGAAGTCCTGGAAGACCTTCAGCAGGAACGGTCCATCGCCTACACCACGGTGATGACCGTTTTGGACAATCTCCATCAGAAGGGCTGGGTCCGCCGGGAAGCGGAAGGCCGGGCCTATCGATATGAGGCGGTCTCCACCCGCGCCGCCTACGCGGCCGCGCTGATGAACGACGCCTGGTCGCAGAGCGACAACCCGGCCGCCGCGCTTGTCGCCTTCTTCGGCATGATGAGCGACGAACAGAGACAGGCACTCCGTGACGCGATGCGCATCGTGCAGGGCCCGGAGAGCACCCAGGAGCCCCCGACTGCCGAAACGGGCCCCGAGAACCCGGCAGGGACGCCCGAGCAGAACAACCCCGCCTCGGCGGAGGGCGACACCGGGCGATAGCGTCCGCTCATGCCAGCGAAGCGCCCTGAAGCCGCCGCAAAAGCCATCACTGTCCGACGGGCCAGGACGAGCGATGTCCCGGCGGTGCGCCGCCTCCTCGACTCCTACGTCCGCCGCGGCATCCTGCTCGACAAAGCGACCGTCACGCTTTACGAGGACATCCAGGAGTTCTGGGTCGCGGAACGCGACGACAACGGCGAGGTCGTTGGCTGCGGCGCCTTGCACGTGATGTGGGAGGACCTGGCGGAAGTCCGCACTCTCGCGGTGATGCCCGAGGCCAGGGGCCTGGGCGTGGGTCACCAGTTGCTGGAGAAGTTGCTGCAGACCGCCAGGTGGCTCGGCGTTCGCCGCGTTTTCTGTCTGACCTTCGAAGTCGACTTCTTCGGGAAGCACGGCTTCGTGGAGATCGGTGAGACGCCCGTCGACCGGGATGTCTACGCGGAGCTGTTGCGTTCCTATGACGAGGGCGTGGCGGAGTTCCTCGGTCTCGAACGAGTGAAACCGAACACCTTGGGCAACAGCCGGATGCTTCTGCATCTGTGATCGCCGGGCGATCGCAGGGGGACTATTCAGCCGCGCTTCAGCCCGATGACCTTGCCCAGGTTCCCTATGTCCGAAACGCGCATGTTTCCGGTCTCCCGGACGCCCGTCGGTCTCTCCCGGGGGGTTTGTGTTTTTCCGGCAAAAGCGGTTTGCTTTCCGACGTACTGCAGTACTGCATATAACAGGGGACGCGAAACGGGCGGCACCGGCCGCAGACCCTCGGCCCTGAAGTTATCGATGAAAGGAAATCCGGTGGCACAGAAGGTTCAGGTCCTTCTTGTCGACGACCTCGACGGTGGCGAGGCGGACGAGACCGTCACGTTCGCACTGGACGGCAAGACGTACGAGATCGATCTCACGACCGCCAACGCGGACAAGCTGCGCGGCCTTCTCGAGCCGTATGTGAAGGGCGGCCGTCGTACCGGAGGCCGTGCTTCGGGCGGACGCGGAAAGGCCCGTGCGGCCGCTTCCGGTGGCAGCCAGGACACCGCGCAGATCCGCGCCTGGGCGAAGGAGAACGGTTACGAGGTCAACGACCGCGGCCGTGTTCCGGCGACCATCCGTGAGGCCTACGAGAAGGCGATGGGCTGAGCGCACGCGCGCCGCAGCCGGACCCGGTGGCACTGCGTCGCCACCGTGTCGACCAGCCGTACCAGATCGGGGGCGCCCCCACCGCCCCCCATGGCCGACAACGTCGGCAGCACCTGTTCGACCTCGCACCCCGGCTCGGGGGGCCGCAGCCAGACGGCGGCCCCCTGTGAAACGGCCCGGTCCAGGGGAAGCGGCCGGGATCCCGGGGTGTCGGCCGGATCCGGCAGCGAAGCCGACGCGCATCCCGGCGGCAGCGGCGCCTCCGTCTGCCCGCCCGCCCCGGTGGCCGTGAGGTCCAGGGCCAGCGCTCCCCACTCCAGCCAGTCGAGCAGCCCCGGCAGCTCCTCCGCGCTGCCCGCCGCCACCAGCAGCCGCATCCGCCCGGCGTGCAACGCGACCGGGGACGCGGGCCCCAGATGCCTGAGCGCGGCGAAACCGGCCTCCGCGGGCACCTCCAGCACGTCGAAGCGCACCCCGGTGACCAACCGCACCGGCTCTCCGGGCGCCGTCATCCAGCCCAGCTCGTTCTCGTACCACTGCCGCACCGTGCCGCTCGTGCCGGGATCGAGTGGCCTTCGCGGGGCGGGCACCGGGTGGACCGTGTGGACCATGTACGGAGCAACCGCCCGAGTCGGCGCCAGGTTACGCTGGGTGGTCGATCCATTGCGCCAAGTGCCGAAAAAAAGGGCGTACGGGGTGTTCGGCGGCGCAAGGATGTTCGCCCGTAGCGGAGGGAAACGGGGCGCGCGGCATGGAGTGTCGGTGTCGGCGGGTAAGACATCCCTAGTGGGAGGGGGCGTTGCGCGGGAAAGGCTGTCTCACGTTCGCCATCGGCGTACTGGCGAGTGGGGTATCTGCCTGGCCTGCGGGAACATCGTCTCGCACCATCGGGTTGGAGCAGATGTCGGCGTTCGGGGTCAGGAGGCCATCGACGGTGTCGGCAGTTGGAATGAGCGGTCCCCGCTTGCGGGACTAAGCTGCGGAAGGACAGGGAGGGGAAGTTCCCCCCACTGCCTGACCGCTCTGAGGAGCGATTAACGATGTTCGAGAGGTTCACCGACCGCGCGCGGCGGGTTGTCGTCCTGGCTCAGGAAGAAGCCCGGATGCTCAACCACAACTACATCGGCACCGAGCACATCCTCCTGGGCCTGATCCACGAGGGTGAGGGTGTCGCCGCTAAGGCCCTGGAGAGCCTCGGGATTTCGCTCGAGGCGGTCCGCCAGCAGGTGGAGGAGATCATCGGCCAGGGCCAGCAGGCCCCGTCCGGGCACATCCCCTTCACCCCCCGTGCCAAGAAGGTCCTGGAGCTGTCGCTCCGCGAGGCCCTTCAGCTGGGCCACAACTACATCGGCACGGAGCACATCCTGCTCGGCCTGATCCGTGAGGGCGAGGGCGTCGCCGCCCAGGTCCTGGTCAAGCTCGGAGCAGACCTCAACCGTGTCCGCCAGCAGGTCATCCAGCTGCTGTCGGGCTACCAGGGCAAGGAGACCGCCGCCGCGGGCGGCCCGGCCGAGGGCACGCCCTCGACCTCTCTCGTCCTGGACCAGTTCGGCCGGAACCTCACCCAGGCCGCTCGTGAGTCCAAGCTCGACCCGGTCATCGGGCGCGAGAAGGAGATCGAGCGGGTCATGCAGGTGCTGTCCCGCCGTACCAAGAACAACCCGGTGCTCATCGGCGAGCCCGGCGTCGGCAAGACGGCGGTCGTCGAGGGCCTGGCGCAGGCCATCGTCAAGGGCGAGGTGCCCGAGACCCTCAAGGACAAGCACCTCTACACCCTCGACCTGGGCGCGCTGGTCGCCGGCTCCCGCTACCGCGGTGACTTCGAGGAGCGCCTGAAGAAGGTGCTCAAGGAGATCCGCACCCGCGGCGACATCATCCTGTTCATCGACGAGCTGCACACGCTGGTCGGTGCGGGTGCCGCCGAGGGCGCCATCGACGCGGCCTCCATCCTGAAGCCGATGCTGGCCCGCGGTGAGCTGCAGACCATCGGCGCCACCACGCTCGACGAGTACCGCAAGCACCTGGAGAAGGACGCGGCCCTGGAGCGCCGCTTCCAGCCCATCCAGGTCGCGGAGCCGTCCCTGCCGCACACCATCGAGATCCTCAAGGGTCTGCGCGACCGTTACGAGGCGCACCACCGCGTCTCCATCACGGACGAGGCCCTGGTCCAGGCCGCCACCCTGGCCGACCGCTACATCTCGGACCGCTTCCTGCCGGACAAGGCGATCGACCTGATCGACGAGGCCGGATCGAGGATGCGCATCCGCCGGATGACCGCGCCGCCGGACCTTCGCGAGTTCGACGAGAAGATCGCGGCCGTTCGCCGGGACAAGGAGTCCGCGATCGACTCCCAGGACTTCGAGAAGGCGGCTTCTCTCCGCGACAAGGAGAAGCAGCTGCTCGCCGCGAAGGCCAAGCGGGAGAAGGAGTGGAAGGCCGGCGACATGGACGTCGTCGCCGAGGTCGACGGCGAGCTGATCGCCGAGGTGCTGGCCACGGCCACGGGCATCCCGGTCTTCAAGCTGACCGAGGAGGAGTCCAGCCGCCTGCTCCGCATGGAGGACGAGCTCCACAAGCGGGTCATCGGCCAGGTGGACGCCGTCAAGGCGCTGTCGAAGGCGATCCGCCGTACGCGTGCGGGCCTGAAGGACCCGAAGCGTCCGGGTGGTTCGTTCATCTTCGCCGGCCCGTCCGGCGTCGGTAAGACCGAGCTGTCCAAGGCGTTGGCGGAGTTCCTGTTCGGTGACGAGGACGCGCTGATCTCCCTCGACATGTCGGAGTTCAGCGAGAAGCACACGGTCTCCCGTCTGTTCGGTTCGCCCCCCGGCTACGTCGGCTACGAGGAGGGCGGCCAGCTCACGGAGAAGGTGCGGAGGAAGCCGTTCTCGGTGGTCCTGTTCGACGAGGTCGAAAAGGCTCACCCGGACATCTTCAACTCGCTCCTGCAGATCCTGGAGGACGGTCGCCTGACCGACTCCCAGGGCCGGGTCGTGGACTTCAAGAACACGGTCATCATCATGACGACCAACCTCGGCACCCGGGACATCTCCAAGGGCTTCAACCTCGGCTTCGCCGCCGCGGGCGACACGAAGACCAACTACGAGCGCATGAAGAACAAGGTGTCGGACGAGCTCAAGCAGCACTTCCGGCCCGAGTTCCTCAACCGCGTCGACGACGTGGTGGTCTTCCCGCAGCTCACCCAGGTGGACATCCTGGCGATCGTCGACCTGATGATCAGCAAGGTCGACGAGCGGCTCAAGGACCGGGACATGGGCATCGAGCTCGCCCAGTCCGCGAAGGAGCTGCTGGCGAAGAAGGGCTACGACCCCGTGCTGGGCGCCCGGCCGCTGCGCCGCACGATCCAGCGCGAGATCGAGGACACGCTGTCCGAGAAGATCCTCTTCGGGGAGCTGCGTCCGGGCCACATCGTGGTCGTCGACACGGAAGGCGAGGGCGACGCCCAGAAGTTCACCTTCCGCGGTGAGGAGAAGTCGGCTCTGCCGGACGTCCCGCCGATCGAGCAGGCGGCCGGTGGCGGTCCGAACCTGAGCAAGGACTGACCCCTCCGGGGTGAGACGAAAAGGGGCTGCCCCGGGACTCCGGTCCCGGGGCAGCCCCTTTTCCGTGCGCGTCACAGCACGCTGTCGGTGCGCTCGATGACGGGCGGCACCGGCAGAAGATCCAGGACGTGGTCGGGGAGGTCGGACACGTCCGGGGCGAGGCGCAGGGTGAGATCTTGCACTCCGGGGAAGAGCGTGGGGAGTTTCGAGAGGTCCTCGGTCCCGGTGAACATGTTCAGCCGCAGCCGGGTGATCCGGGCCAGAACAGGCCCCGCTTCCCAGCCGGTGGCATTCCAGACGAGCCGCAGATCCTCCAGGGCCGGGAGGGCGGCGATCTCCTCGAAGTGCTCCCGGGGAAGCTCTTTCGGAAGGGAGGCCAGGCTCAGCCTCTTGACCGTGTGCAGGTGCCGTAGCCCGCGCAGTCCGGTGAACCGCAGTGCCTTTTCGGAGAGCCGAAGGTATTCCAGGGGGTGTTCGCGGGGGAGGACGGCGTCGAGGGAGTCGCCGTGCAGCCGGATACTGAGGTCGAGCCCCGTCACGGTGGGTCCGAGTCGTGCCAGTGCGTCCGGCGTGCCCAGACGGGAGGTGCCGTGCAGCGACAGCAGGGTGATCGGCAGTTCCGCGAGCGGCGAGAGATCGTCGACGTCCGGGTCCAGGCTTCCGAGATCCAGTTCGTTCAGCCGCCCCTGATCGGAGAGACAGCTCAGGTCCCGCAATGCGCGGTTGTCGCGGACGACCAGCTTGCGCACCTGGTGCGGGCGGAGTGCGGCCCGGATGTCGTCCGAGGCGACGTCGCCGACGATCTGGAGCAGGGACGGCCCGCCCAGGTCCCGCAGAACGCGCAGTTCGGCCGCCGAGTGCGCCGCGAAGTACAGACCCTTGGGCCGTAGATGCGCGATCACCTCCTCCGCGTACCGCTCGGTGTGGAAGCGGTGCCAGGTCCACGTCAGTTGCGCCCGCACGGACAGAGCGTGATGCGACCGGTACCGGGCCAGTACCGGAATGGCCGCCTCGGTGCCGATCAGCGACGCGGTGATGACCACCGCCCTCGCCTCCGCGTCCGTCAGCCCCTCCGGGCCCGGAAGCAGTTCCAGGACGAGGGGGCCGGCCTCGGCGAGAGCGCGGGCCTCCGCCGTCGTACGGGGTGGGATGAGCGCGGCGGCCTCGGACTCCACCCGGGCGCGCACACGGGGATCGAGTTCCGTCGCGTGTTCCAGCGAGGCGAGCGCCAGGAGCCGCATGCGCGTCCCGGCCGCTCCCGGGGCCCGGTCGGCGGAGGCGCTCAGGTCGTCCAGCAGTTCGGCCCTCTCCCGCGGTCGTGCGTGCGCCACCGCCATGCGGAACACGTCCGCCCACTGTTCGTCGGCGGCGCCCCGCACCAGCAGCCCGAAGTCCCCGTCCTCGACCGCCGCCTTCGCGCCCAGGTAGTCCTGGAAGGTGCGGTGGACGAACTCGACCGTACCGGCGGCGGGTTCGCGCAGCAGCCCGCTGCGGACCAGGAGGTGGCGCAGGAGCTCTCCGGCGTCGCCCTGGGAGGCGGCGGCCGGCAGCGAGGGCAGCACGTCGGCGATGATCCGCTCCGCGCGCTCACGGTCCATCTCGGAGTGGTTGTTGCGGATCAGCCAGTACGCCAGGCGCTGCAGCAGCTGGATCTGCGGGGCCTCGGTCAGGTGGATGCCGTCCCGCCGGACGAACATGTCCCGCTCCTCGTCGCGCCGCGCCAGCAGCATCGACAGGGCCGCCTCGTACAACTCCTGCCTGCCGTGCGGCAGATACCCCCGCCGGTCCCGGTGCAGGGCGCAGATCAGCCCGCACATCAGCGGATTGGTGGCCAGCCGGCCGAGGTCCGGTTTGGTGCGTACGGCGTCCAGGAGCGAGTGTTCGTAGTCGTCGAGGCGGTCGGTGTCGGGGGCGCCGACGCGGGCCGCGGTGTGCCAGCGGCGGACGAACGCGGCGACGTCGTCGCGGCTCATGGGGGCGAGGGAGAGTTCGGTGAAGCCGTCGGGGGCGAGCCAGTCCTCGCGCACGGCGGAGGGGCGCGAGGTCACGAGCCACAGGTTGCCGGGATAGACGTCGAGCAGGTCGCGCAGCCAGCGCCGGGTGCGTTCCCGTTCGCGCTCGGGGATCTCGTCGATGCCGTCGACGAGCAGGAGCGCACGGCGCGCGGTGAGGACCCGGTCGGCCCAGCCGGGCGGCTGGGTGGCGTGGAAGGGGACGCGGACGGCGTCCAGGAAGGCGTCGGGCGCCGGCAGCCCGCCGGGGCGGCGCAGGAGGGTGCGCAGGGGCAGGACGAACGGGATCCGGTCGCCGCGTTCGCCACGGGCCGCCGTCACCGCCAGCCACTGCACCAGCGTGGTCTTGCCGGAGCCGGCGACCCCGCGCAGCAGGACCCGGTCGTGGCCGGTGAGGGCCTGGTCGGCGGGCAGGGCCGCGGAGGCGGTGGCGATACGGGCGTCGGTCTCGTCGTCCGGGCGCAGTGCCTGGAGGCTGAGGTAGGCCGAGTCGAGGGGCCAGCGCTCCGGAGAGTTGACGAGGTCGACTCCGTAGATGGTCAGGTGGCTGTGCTTGGTGGCGACGTAGGCGAGGTAGCGCTGGTCGAAGGCCGGGTCGGTGCCGCCGGTGGGCGGGGTGCGGGCGATCAGCTCGTCGATCTTCGTGATGATCTCGGCCTGCCGTCGGGTCTGTTCGACGAGGGTGCGGGGGACAAAGGTGGACCGCTGCGTGAAGAAGTGCAGGATGTGCAGGCAGGCGATCTCCAGGACACGCTCGTAGAAGAGGGTGGCGTCGAGGGAGAGGTCGCGGTCGGGGGTGCCGCTCGCGGCCCGCAGGTGCAGGGCGAGGGTCTGGTGACCCAGTCGCACGGCCTGGACGTCGGTCATGTCGAGGTCGCCGAGGGCATGCAGGGTGGTGGCCAGGGCGAGGACGACGGCGGGTGTCTCGTCCTCGGGCAGCGGTCGTTCGCCCTCCGCCGTGACGGCCCGCCTGACCAGCTCGGCGGCGAGCTTGGTGAGCTCCTTCTCGGCGAGGGCGCGCTTCTCGCCCCGGAACGAGACGAAGTCCGAGACGCGCACCGGCTTGTCGACGAGCCCGGCTCCGGGCCCCTCCGTGACGAAGAGCCGCTTCACGAGCGGGGTGACCACGCTGGAGGCCACCTTGACGCCCAGGGCCGCTGGATCCATCTGCTCCCCCGTGCTCGGTCCGTGACGGTGGGTCAGCCTAGCGGGCCCGCAGGGTGACATGTCGCACAGGGGGAGGAACTGGTACGAGGGTGCCTAGTAGCGGCGACCGCCCACGGCTGTGCGCCCGGCGACGGGCGATTCAGCCGCCGGTACGGCATGTCCTCGTAGACCGCCCGTTTGGTAACAGACAGGGCTGACTCGTACCAAGAAACAGTCAAGTCACCCACTTCTGGAGGTTCCCCCCCATGTCTCAGAGCGTCGTGCCCTCCTCCCGTACCTCCCGGCTGCGTGCCCGGCTGGCCGTACTGGCCGCCGGTGCCGGAGCTTCAGTCGTGCTGGGGGCCGATGTGGCGGCCGCCGCCGGGGGCGGCGCGGTGAGCGCCGCCTCGTGGGTCCATCCGGTCAGGAACTACTCGCTCACGGCCGGCTTCAACCAGGTCGGCGGCATGTGGAAGTCCACCCACAGCGGGCAGGACTTCGCCGTGCCGAGCGGGACGAGCGTCGTCGCCGCGCACGCCGGTACCGTCGTGAAAGCCGGAGCGGGCGGTGCCGGGGACGGGGCGGCGTACGGCAAGGCCGTCGTCATCAGGCATGCGGGCGGCATCCACTCCCAGTACGCCCACCTCTCGCGGATCGACGTCAGGGTCGGCCAGGCCGTCGTCACCGGTCAGCGCATCGGGCTGTCCGGCAACACGGGCAACTCCAGCGGCCCGCATCTGCACTTCGAGGTCCGTACGACCCCGCACTACGGCTCCGCCGTCAACCCAGTCGCCTACCTGCGGGGCAGGGGTGTGGCCGTCTGAGGCGTGCGTGGGCTCTCCCTACGCTGTCCCCTCACCCGAGTGGGCCTGCGTGACCAGGTCGATCGCGACCTCCAGGACCGCCTTGCGCTTCTCCTCCGGATTGCCCTCGACCTCCTGCAGGACGAACATCCCCGCGTGCATCGTGAACAGCGCGCTGACGCAGCGGACCTGGTCGGTCAGGGAGGCGTCCGGGTCCCGGATGATGTCGCGCATCTGCAGCATCCGGTCCTTGAACTGCTCGCCGATGCTCAGTTCGCGGATCGTGGCCTGGTTCTCCTGCATGAAGCGGAAGAGCGGGGCCGCACCGGCCAGTGCCTCGCTGTAGCGGCGCAGCACCTCCTGCTTGGTCTGCAGGGTGTGCGGCTGCGCCTTGCCCCATTCGATCAGTTCGTCCATCGGGCGGGTCAGGTCCTCGAAGATGCCGACCAGGATCTCTTCCTTGGTCTTGAAGTGGTAGTAGAGCGCGGCCTTGGTGACGTCCAGGCGCTCGGCGATCTCCCGTAGCGAAGTCTTCTCGTAGCCCTGCTCGGCGAAGAGGTCGAGCGCCACGTCCTGGATGCGCTGGCGGGTGTCCCCGCGCCGCTGCCGCTTGGTGCCGTCCATGGTGGTGCCGCCCATCCTCGTACTCCTCGTACTCCCGGAGAGCCTGTGCAAGGCCTCCTGGCCGAGCCTACGAAACTTACTTGACGCCCGGCTAGTTACGGGGCTACCTTCCCCAGTGTAGTGAACTAGCCGGGCGGCAAGTAAGTAGTCGGACGGCCGGCAGTACCAAGGGGAGTTGGGGACCATGGCGGACAGCGCGGCACCGGCCGCTGGCGGCGAGAAGAGTGAGAAACAACCTCGGAGCGTACGGGTCGTCCTGCTCGCGCTGATGATCACGATGATGCTCGCGATGCTCGACAACATGATCGTAGGCACGGCGATGCCGACCATCGTGGGCGAGCTGGGCGGCCTCGAACACCTGTCGTGGGTGGTGACCGCGTACACCCTCGCCACCGCCGCCGCCACGCCGCTGTGGGGCAAGCTCGGTGACATGTACGGCCGCAAGGGCTCGTTCATGACCTCGATCGTGATCTTCCTGGCCGGCTCCGCGCTCAGCGGCATGGCGCAGAACATGGGCCAGCTCATCGGCTTCCGCGCCATCCAGGGCCTCGGCGCCGGCGGTCTCATGGTCGGCGTCATGGCCGTCATCGGTGATCTGATTCCGCCGCGGGAGCGCGGCAAGTACCAGGGCATGATGGCCGGCGTCATGGCGCTCGCGATGATCGGCGGTCCGCTGGTCGGCGGCACCATCACCGACAACTGGGGCTGGCGCTGGGCCTTCTACATCAACCTGCCGCTCGGTGTCGTCGCGCTGGTCGCCATCAGCGCCGTGCTGCACCTGCCGAAGAAGCGCTCCCAGGCCCGTGTCGACTACCCCGGCGCCGCGTTGCTGACCGTCGGCATCACCTCGATCGTGCTGGTCACCACCTGGGGCGGGTCCCAGTACGCGTGGACGTCCGCGCGGATCATGGAACTGATCGGGATCGGTGTCGCCGCGCTCGTCGGATTCCTGTTCTGGCAGACGAAGGCCGCCGAGCCGGTCGTGCCGCTGCACATCTTCCGCAGCCGGAACTTCTCGCTGATGTCGGCGATCGGTTTCATCACCGGGTTCGTGATGTTCGGCGCGACGCTGTTCCTGCCGCTGTACCAGCAGTCCGTGCAGGGTGCGTCCGCGACCAACTCCGGGCTGCTGCTCCTGCCGATGCTCGGCGCGATGCTCGTCGTGTCGATGATCGCGGGGCGGGTCACCACCAACAGCGGGCGGTACAAGGTCTTTCCGGTGGTCGGCAGTGTGCTGATGATCGCGGGTCTCTTCCTGCTCTCGCAGATGGACACGGGGACCAGCCGGTTCACCTCGGGGGTGTACATGGCCGTGCTGGGCGCCGGGATGGGCTGCCTGATGCAGATCACCATGCTGGTGGCGCAGAACAGCGTCGAGATGCGGGACATGGGTGTCGCCTCGTCGACCACGACCCTCGCGCGGACGCTGGGCTCCTCCTTCGGCGTCGCGATCATGGGCGCCCTGTTCAACAACCGGGTCCAGCACGTGATGGCCGAGCGGGCCGGGGCGCTGGGGTCGAAGATCACCGAGCAGTCGGCTCAGCTGGACGCGAAGAGCCTTCAGAAGCTGCCGGCGGCGGCTCGGGAGGCGTACCAGCACGCGGTGTCCGCGGGCACGCACTCGGCGTTCCTGCTCGGCGCGGTGGTGGCCGTGCTCGCGCTGGCTGCGGCGGTGTTCGTGAAGGAGGTCCCGTTGCGGGGCGCTGGGCCCGACAGGCAGGCCGGGGGCGCGGCTGGGGACGCCGCGGATGTGCCGCCGGCGGTTGCAGAGGCCGTCTGACGGCACGGGCTCCGGCCGAGGGCCCCCGGGTGCGTGCGCCCGGGGGCCCTTTCCACGGGCGGACGGGCACACCCGGGCGAGCCTCGCCCCCGCCGCCCTGTCAGTGCCGCGTGGCAGCATCGGTGCCGTGGACAGGATGCGGCAGCTGCGGCTGGCCAAGGATCTGATGGACCGGGACTGGGCCGACCCGGCGCTCGATCTGGGAGCCGTGGCCGAGCGTGCCGGGTACTCGCGGTATCACTTCCTGCGGGCCTTCAAGGAGGCGTACGGCGAGACGCCGCGGCAGTATCTGACGCACCGGCGCATCGAGCGCGCCGAGGACCTGCTGCGCACCGCCGATCTGTCGGTGACCGAGGTCTGTCATCTCGTGGGATTCAGCAGCGTCGGCACGTTCTCGGCGCGGTTCAAGGCCTGGACCGGGCTCACGCCCAGTGCGTACCGCGCCAAGCACGTCGGCCGCGGCGCCGCGCTCATACCCGGGTGCTACGCGATGCTCTGGGCGGGCGGGTTCCGCAGGAGCGAGGAGAGCAATTCCGGAGAAGCGGGGTGAAGGGTCCGCTGCTTACCGTGGCAGCGCACACCGCACCTCCCACCTCCAGGAGCACACCATGATCAAGGGGCTCGCCATCACCACCGTCTGGGTCCTCGACCAGGACCGGGCCAAGGAGTTCTACACGCACAAGCTCGGCCTCGAGGTTCGTACGGACATGACCATGGGCGACGGCGGCATGCGCTGGCTCACCGTCGGCGCCCCGGACCAGCCCGACGTCGAGCTGACGCTCATGGTGCCCGGGCCGCCCGCGATGGACCCCGAGTCCGCCGAGATGATGAAGAAGCTCATCGCCAAGGGCGCTCTCGGTGCCGGTGTGCTGGCCACCGACGACATCCACGGCGACTACAAGCGGCTCAAGGACCGCGGCGTGGAGTTCCTCCAGGAGCCGCAGGAGCGGCCGTACGGCACCGAGGCGCTCTTCCGCGACGACTCCGGCAACTGGTTCTCCTTCACCCAGCGCCGCGAGGGCGGTCTGGACTTCGAGAAGGAGTGGGCCTGACAGCCCTGAGGTCCTCAGGGCCCTGACGTCCTCCCGGCCCTGAGGTCAGCTGCCGGACGGCGGCAGCATCGGGAAGCTGCCCGTGTCCGTCGGCGCGTGCTCCGGCAGCCACAGCACCGCCACCGCCCCCTCGGCCGGCACATGCTCCGGCACCCCGGGCACCCGGATGTTGCGGAACGTCAGCCGGGCGCCCAGCACCCGCGCCTGCCCCGCCGCGATCGTCAGGCCCAGGCCGTGACCCTGGCCCGACCGGTCCGAGCTGCCCGTACGGAACCGGCTCGGGCCCTCGGCCAGCAGCTCCTCGGGGAAGCCGGGCCCGTGGTCCCGTATCCGGATCACCCGGCCCTCGACGGACACCTCGATGGGCGGCTTGCCGTGCCGTGCCGCGTTCGCCAGCAGGTTGAACAGCACCCGCTCCAGACGGCGCGGGTCCGTGGTGACCTCCGACTCGTGGATCACCCTGACCTCGACGTCCGCGTCCTTCGCGGCCACCCGCCGGGTCACGAACTCACCCAGCATGATGTCCTGCAGCTCGGCCCGCTCGGACGCGCCGTCCAGTCGGGCCACCTCCAGGACGTCCTCCACGAGCGTGCGCATGGCCTTCGCGCGGTCCAACACCAGTTCGGTGGGGCGGCCCGGAGGCAGCAGCTCCGCCGCGGTGAGCAGGCCCGTGACCGGCGTGCGCAGTTCGTGCGCGATGTCCGCCGTCACCCGGCGCTCCGCCTCCAGCCGCTGCTGCAACGCGTCCGCCATCGCGTCCACCGCCCGGGCCAGATCGTCCGTCTCGTCGCGCACGACACCACCGATCGCGTCCCGTACGCGCACGTCCGTCTCGCCCTTGGCGACCCGGTTCGCCGCGGCGGCCGCCTTGCGCAGCCGGCCCGACAGCTGCCCGCCGATCAGCACGCCGAGCGCGGAGCCGCCGAGGACGACCGCGATCGAACCGATGATCAGGGCCTGGTCGAGGTCCTTGATCACCCCGACGCTGCGGTCCGTGCGGGTGTGCAGGGACAGCACCCGGCCGTCCTTGAGCGGTACGGCGGCCCAGGTGTCCGGCACCCCGTTGCGGTCCCAGGACGCGAAGGTGGCCCGCCTGCCCTGCATGACCTTCTCCAGCAGGTCCCGCGGGATGGCCGGATCGTCGATCTTGGTCCCGAAGGTCTGGGTGCGCCCGGACTCGTACATCCGCTGCGCCACCTGGATGCGCTCGTCGGCGAGGTCGCGTGCGCTGTTCAGCATCGACACCTGCGCCGCGTTGTGCACGACCAGGCTCAACGCGATCGCGACGAGCGCGCCGACCAGGGCGATCGCCGCGCTGAGCTTCCATCTCAGACCCGTGCGTATGGCCGCGTCCTCGGGGACGAGGCGGCCGATGATCCCCCGCATGCTCCTGTCCCCGCTCACGCCTTCAACTTGTAGCCGAAGCCGCGGACCGTCTCGATCCGGTCCTGGCCGATCTTGGTGCGCAGCCGCTGCACATGGACGTCGACGACGCGGGTGTCCCCGCCCCAGCCGTAGTCCCACACGCGTTCCAGCAGCTTGTCGCGCGACAGTACGGTGCCGGGCGCCGACGAGAACTCGAGCAGCAGCCGCATCTCGGTCGGCGTGAGGGCCACCGGCTGCCCGGCCCGCCGGACCTCCATGCCCTCGGTGTCGACCTGCAGATCGCCGAACGTGAGCACCCCGTCGTCCCCGGGCGAGGTGTCCTCGGCCGCCCGGCCGGCGCCGCTCGCGTGCCCGAAGCGGCGCAGCACCGCACGGATGCGCGCCACCAGCACGGCGCCGTCGAAGGGCTTGGTCACGTAGTCGTCGGCGCCCGCCTCCAGGCCGAGCACCACGTCGATGGAGTCGGCGCGCGCGGACAACATGATCACCGGCACGGTCGACTCGTCCCGGATGCGCCGGCACAGGCTGACCCCGTCCAGGCCGGGAACCATCACGTCCAGCAGGGCGATGTCGGGGCGGCGGGCGCGGAACGCCTCCAAGCCCGACAGGCCGTCGGGCATGGCGGTCACCGCGAAGCCGTCCCGCTCCAGAGCGAGTTGGGTGGCCTCGCGGATGACGTCGTCGTCCTCGACGAACAGGACGTGTGTCTGCTCTGCCATCCGCTGCTCTCAGTAGGGGTCGGGGTCAGTTCTTGGTGGGGGCGGCGGTGCCGCTGTTGCCCACCGCGTTGCTGTACTCGTTGCGCGTACGGGATATCTCGGTGAAGTGGCTGGTCCTCCAGCCGTAGGTGATCACTTCCTCGCTGGAGGGGTACGACACCGGGTCGCCCCTCTGGTACATCTGCTGGGTCACCACCAGGTCGCCGCGGTCGATCTCCGCGTAGACCGGCGGCTCCTCGGCCTTGAACACATTCTGGTACCTGTGGTTCTTCATCCGGTACACGTACGAGCCGATCCCGACGGCGTCACCGCACGTCATCACGTTGACCACGATGTCGTCGACGTCGCCGCCGGTGATGTCGCCGTAGGACACGTCGACCGGGTACTCGTCGGCCACGCAGGGCTTCAGGTCCTCCTTGACGACCTTGGCGACCTGCGGGTCATCCTTGACGATCTTCACCACCTCGGCACGCGTGGGTTCCTTGGCGGTGGGCGACGGCGACGGCGACGGTGTGGCGGCACCCGCGATCACCGGGTCGCTGCCCGCGGGGCCCTCGTCCCGGGCGCCCGTGCCGCCGGTGGCGCAGGCGGAGACGAAAAGCCCGAGGGCGGCGACCGCGGCCACCGCCGCCGTCACCGCCTTCACGGCTCCGCTGAGCCGTATGACCCCCGTGCCTAGGCCGCGCAACGCTCCCGCTCCTCACGCTCCAGCGCGCGTGCGTCCAGGTCGCGGGCTTCCAGCTCCTCCCGGAGCCGGGCGAGCGCCCGGTGCAGCGTGCTCTTGACCGTACCGGCCGACATGCCGAGGGCGGCGGCCGTCTCCTCCGTGGACATCTGCTCCCAGTGTCGCAGCACGACGACGCTGCGCTGCTTGGGAGCGAGCACCTTCAGGACGTCCATCAGCAGAGCACGGTCCGCGTGCTGCTCCGTGGAGTCCTCCACCGACGCGTCCGGGAGCTGCTCGGTGGGGACCTCCTCCAGTTTGCGCGAGCGCCACCACTCGGTCCGCGTGTTGATCATGACGCGGCGCAGGTAGGCGTCGGCCAGCCGCTTGTCCGCGATGCCGTCCCAGCGGCCGTAGGTGCGCACCAGTGCGGTCTGCAGCAGGTCCTGGGCGTCGGTGGGGTCGGGGACCAGCCGGCGTGCGCTGCGCAGCAGCGCGTCCTGCCGGGTGCGTACGTACTCCTCGAACTCGAGCACCTCACCGTGCGCCATTCCAACCGCCTCCGATCCCCGTTTTCCGACCTGTGGTCCGGCTGCGCCCCGCAGCCCGGCCGGTTCCTCACAACCCCGAGCGGGCTCGTCCCGAGCCCGGGTGCCGCACTGTCGGCGGCACGCATATGAAGTTACGGACGAGTTGTCACGGCGTTGTCCGTTCCAGGCTTCGGAGAGCACTCGGCTGTCCGTCGGTTGTGTAACAGGCGCAGGAACGGGGTAGAGGCAGGCGGGAGTTGGGTCGGGTATGGGGTGATTTGTCAGGCGGATAGGGGGCGGGATGCTGTGATGTGGCGGCGGTGTTGCTGTGACGGGACCAGGGGTTGGCCGTGAAGTCGCCGAGTGGGGCGGGCCGGCAGGGCCCAGGACGGGTCAGGTGAGGGGCAGGCGGTACAGGCGCCCCGGGAGGGGCTCCACCAGGCCGTCGGAGACCAGGCCGTCCAGGGCGCGGGCGCGCTGGACCGGGTCGTCCCAGACGCGGTCGAGCGCCGACTGCGGTACCGGGCCCACGGCCTCCCGCAGCACGGCCAGCAGCCGGCCGCGCACCTGACGGTCGGTGCCCGCGTACGTCTGGCCGCGGCGCGGCGGACCCTCGTGCTCGGGCTTCCCGGCCAGTCGCCAGGCGCACTGCGTGGCGATCGGGCAGCGGTGGCAGTTCTCGTTCTTCGCCGTGCAGATCAGCGCGCCCAGTTCCATGGAGGCGGCGGCCCAGCGGGAGGCGGTTCGCTCGTCGTGCGGCAGCAGCTCTCGGGCGAGCCTGCGCTCGGCGGCGGTGGTGGCGTTGGGCGGGTACTGCACGCCGGTGACCGCGCGGGCCAGGACCCGGCGCACGTTGGTGTCGAGCACCGGGTGCCGCTGGCCGTACGCGAACGACGCGACGGCGGCGGCCGTGTACTCGCCGATGCCGGGCAGGGCGAGCAGTTGGGCGTGGTCGGTGGGTACGTCGCCGCCGTGCCGTTCCGTTATGGCGGCCGCGGCGCCGTGCAGGCGGAGCGCGCGGCGGGGGTAGCCGAGGCGGCCCCATGCCCGGACGGCTTCGCCGGGGGGTTCCTTGGCCAGGTCGGCCGGGCGGGGCCAGCGGGTGAGCCACTGCTCGTAGACGGGCAGGACGCGGTTCACCGGCGTCTGCTGCAGCATGAACTCACTGACCATCACGGCCCAGGGCCCGGCCTCCGGGCGCCGCCACGGAAGATCACGGGCGTGCTGCTCGAACCAGGCGATGACCGGGCCGTGCAGGAGAGTGCCGGGGGCTTGGCCGGTGGCGGCGGAGCCGGGGGTGCCGTCGGTCTGGGTGGGGGCGGTGGCGGTGGCGGGGGTGGTGGGTGCAGTCATGGCGTAGTCGATCCTGCCATGCCGGGGGTGGTCGGGTGGGGGACCGGCTCGGGGTGGTTTTGTCCGGGATGACCTCTCGTGGGCTCCGCAGTCCGGCTCGGTGTCCGTGGATGAGGGCACTCTCCGCCACAGCCGTCGGCCGGGCGGACGCGGTGCGCCGAGATGATGATCCGGAAAAGTTGTGGCCCGGGCGGCGGGTGGGGCCAGGTGTGGGGGAGATCTCTCGTACAGTTTGCGCCGTGGGATCTCTGCGCAATCCGGTTGGGCCGCTTCCCTCCTCCATCTACTGGCGACGGAGGGCCGTAGTGCTGTCCGTGGTCGCCCTGTTGGTGCTGCTCGTCGTGTGGGCGGTCACCTCCTCCGGCGGAGGCGGGAAGAACAGGGCGGACGGCTCGAACGGCAAGCATCCCACCTCGTCGATCACGCCGGGCCCGTCCGGTACGGGGCCCGCGATCAGTCAACGCCCGGGCGGGCGGGGCGAGTCGGGCGGTGGCGACGGTTCCGGGTCCTCCGGATCGTCGGGTACCGGAGCCTCCGGCGCAACGGGCGGCGCCGGATCCGGTGGCACGGGTGACGGGTCCAACGACGGTGGCAGCGGCGGCACTTCCTCCTCCGCCGACCAGCTCCCCGCCGGAGGCGGGGCCACACTGCCCAACTGCGCCTCGGGCACGGTCCAGTTGACGCTGCGCAGCCTGAACAACACCTACGAGCCCGGGGACACCCCCACCTTCCAGCTGATCGCCAAGAACACCTCCGGCAGCGACTGCAAGGTCGACCTCGGACCCAAGTACGCGGTACTGACGATCACTCAGACCGGAAGCGGCAACGCCTTCTGGACCTCGGCGGACTGCCCCGGCGGCTCGGGCGGCGCGCTGTTCCGAGTGCCCGCGAACGAGCAGGTCACCTACACCGTGAAGTGGGACCGCAAGCACAGCGCACCCAACTGCGCGACACCACCGGCGGGTTCCGCGCCCGCGGGCACCTACCTGGTCGAGGCGAAGGTCCCGGGCTTCCCGAAGACCCAGACGTCGTTCGTGCTGGCGAAGGACTAGCGTCTGTCGGACGAGCTCGGCGTCGCGGGCCCTGGCCCGCGAGTGGGCGACCTCGACCGCCGGGTTCCGTGCACGTCGCAGTCCCCGGCCCCGGCTCAGCCGTCGATCAGACGTACCGTTCGAGGATCGAGGACTCCGCCAGCCGCGACAGGCCCTCGCGTACGCTCCGCGCGCGGGCCTCGCCCACGCCGTCCACCGTCTGCAGGTCGTCCACGCTGGCCGCGAGCAGTTTCTGGAGGCCGCCGAAGTGCTCCACCAGGCGGTCGATGATCGCGCCGGGCAGTCGCGGGACCTTCGCCAGCAGGCGGAAGCCGCGCGGGGACACCCCGGAGTCGAGCGCCTCGGGGGAGCCGGTGTAACCGAGTGCCTTGGCGACCGTGGACATCTCGAGGAGCTCCGCGTGGCTCAGCGCGTCCAGCTCGGCCAGCGCCTCCTCGACCGTGCGGGAACGCTTCGCGGTCGGTTCCGGCACGTAGTCGCGGACCACCAGCTCGCGCTCGGGCTCAACGCCCGCGATCAACTCGTCGAGCTGGAGGGCGAGCAGACGGCCGTCCGTGCCCAGCTCGACCACGTACTCAGCGATCTCGGTGGCGATGCGGCGCACCATCTCCAGCCGCTGCGCCACCGCGGAGACGTCCCGGACCGTCACCAGGTCCTCGATCTCCAGCGCGGACAGCGTCCCGGCCACCTCGTCCAGGCGGAGCTTGTACCGCTCCAGGGTGGCCAGGGCCTGGTTGGCGCGGGACAGGATCGCCGCCGAGTCCTCCAGGACACGGCGCTGCCCGTCGACGTACAGCGCGATCAGCCGCATCGACTGCGAGACGGAGACCACCGGGAAGCCGACCTGCTTGCTCACCCGGTCCGCCGTGCGGTGCCGGGTGCCGGTCTCCTCGGTCGGGATCGTGGGGTCCGGGACGAACTGCACGCCTGCCCTGAGGATCTTGGACAGGTCCGAGGAGAGCACGAGACCGCCGTCCAGCTTGCACAGCTCCCGCAGTCGGGTGGCCGTGAACTCGACGTCCAGGACGAAACCGCCCGTGCACATCGCCTCGACGGTCTTGTCGGAGCCGAGCACGATGAGACCGCCGGTGTTGCCGCGGAGCACGCGCTCCAGGCCGTCACGCAGCGGCGTGCCGGGTGCCACGGCACTCAGTGAGGCGCGCATCAGGCGATCGGAACCGGCACTCCCACCGGACTTTCCGGGAGCTGCTGCCCGGTCGTTGGCTGCCACTGCACTCCTCCGGTCGCAGGTTCTGGGGCGCTCCCGTGTCGCACACTCGGTTCGTACGGACGGGCGAGACCAGGGCAAAGTCTACCGGCGGTCTTCCTCCTCCCGTGGGGCCTCTCGGCGACGGGAGCGGGGGAGGACCCGCAGCGCGTCCCCCACGTCGGCCACTTCCAGCACCTTCATCCCGGGCGGGATCCTCCCCGGATCGGCAGGTACGAGGGCGTGGGTGAAGCCCAGGCGGTGGGCCTCGGCCAGGCGGCGCTGGACGCCCGTGACCCGTCTGACCTCTCCGGCGAGGCCGACCTCGCCGATCGCGACCAGGTTCTTGGGCAGCGGGGTGTCGCTCGCGGCGCTCGCCAGCGCCAGTGCCACCGCCAGGTCGGCGGCCGGCTCGGAGAGTTTCACCCCGCCGACGGTCGCGGAGTAGATGTCCCGCTTGCCCAGGGCGCTGATCCGGCCGCGCTGCTCCAGCACGGCGAGCATCATCGAGACGCGGGAGGTCTCCAGCCCGGACGTCGTACGCCGCGGGGAGGGGATCTGCGAGTCGACGGTCAGGGCCTGCACCTCGGCCACCAGGGGGCGGCGGCCCTCCAGGGTGACGGTGAGGCAGGTACCGGGGACCGGCTCGTCGCGGCGGGTCAGGAACAGGCCGCTGGGGTCCGCGAGGCCCGTGATGCCCTCGTCGTGGAGCTCGAAGCAGCCGACCTCGTCCGTGGCGCCGTAGCGGTTCTTGACGCCCCGGACCAGACGCAGCCGCGCGTGCCGGTCGCCCTCGAAGTGCAGGACGACGTCCACCAGGTGCTCCAGCAGGCGCGGGCCCGCGATCGCGCCGTCCTTGGTGACGTGGCCGACCAGGAGCGTGGCCATGCCGCGCTCCTTGGAGGCGCGGATCAGGGCCCCGGCGACCTCCCGCACCTGGGCCATGCCGCCGGGCGCGCCGTCGATCTCCGGGGAGGCGACGGTCTGGACCGAGTCGAGCACGAGCAGGGACGGCTTGACCGCGTCCAGGTGGCCGAGGACGGCCGCCAGGTCCGTCTCCGCCGCCAGGTAGAGGTGGTCGTGGATGGCTCCGATGCGGTCGGCGCGCAGCCGCACCTGGCTCGCGGACTCCTCGCCGGTGACATACAGCGTGCGGTGCTCGTCGCTCGCCGCCTTCGCCGCGACGTCGAGCAGCAGCGTGGACTTGCCGACGCCCGGTTCGCCCGCCAGCAGCACGACCGCGCCCGGTACGAGTCCGCCGCCGAGGACGCGGTCCAGCTCGGCCACGCCGGTGGGGCGGGCGGTGGCCTGCCGCCCGTCGACCTGGCCGATCGGCACGGCGGAGGTGGTCACCCGCCCCGGTGTCGTCGTCCGCACGGCGGGCGCGCCGTACTCCTCGATCGTCCCCCAGGCCTGGCACTCGGGGCAGCGGCCGAGCCACTTGGCCGTCTGCCAGCCGCACTCGGTGCAGCGGTAGGACGGCCGGTCCTTGGAGGTCTTCGTACGGGCAGCCATGGTCGAAACCGTACCGGGGGCCACTGACACCGATCGCAGGGCAACCGGGAGCAGAGCCTCGGCAGGGCGGTCCTACAATCCGGCGCCCCGCTGCCCTGCGCGCCCCCCAAGCTGCGGAATACATCGTTCCTGTCCCCTTATGAGGGATCGTTTCACCCGTACGGAGTAAAAGTGCTCAAGGGGGAAGAAGG
This sequence comes from Streptomyces sp. NPDC107546, assembly GCF_055639175.1. Classification (NCBI taxonomy): domain Bacteria; kingdom Bacillati; phylum Actinomycetota; class Actinomycetes; order Kitasatosporales; family Streptomycetaceae; genus Streptomyces; species Streptomyces sp. NPDC107546. The sequence goes on from NZ_JBVKBA010000035.1 coordinate 55,638, forward strand.
TGCCGGTCATCGCCGCCTACGGTCGCACGGGTGATGAGCAGCAGGCCGGAGATCTCGACGCACGCCACCGGCGCACACCCGGCGCGCAACGACGCGCGGCAGCGGGGAAGCGCGCCTGACGGCGCGACCCCTCGCACCCTGGCGCAGCGCCTGCCCGCGCGCTACGACCCCTACGTGGACGGACTGTTCACCTACTGCCTGTCCGTGCTGTGCGATCACGACGCGGCGACCGAGGCCCTCGGGGACGCCATGGCGCTCGCCGAGCGCCGCGGCCCCCGCGGCCCGCGGTCCCACGACGACCACCGCGCCTGGCTGTACGCCCTCGCCCGCTGGTCCTGTCTGCGCCGCCTCGCCGAAGCCCGGCGCCACCACCGGGCCGGGCGCGACCGTGACCAGCGCAAGGAAGCCGCCGACCGGCGCGCCGCCGGGGCCGTCGGCACCACCCCCGCGCCGGCCGAGGAGACCGAGGAGCTGCGCCGCCGCGAACTCGCCCAGCTCGCCTGGCCGGAGGCCGCCGGCACCACCCCCGAGCAGCGCGAAGCGCTCGAACTCGCGGTACGCCACCAGCTCGCCCCCCGCGAGGTCGCCGCCGTGCTCGGCCTGGACCCCGCTGCCACCCGCGACCTGCTGGCCGCCGCCGCCTGCGAGGTGGAGCGCACCCGCGCCGCCCTCGCCGTCGTCGAGACCGGCACCTGTCCGGGCGTCGCCCGCCTCACCGGCGACCACCAGCTCGTCCTCGGCGCCGCCCTGCGCCGCGAACTCGTCCGGCACGTCGACGACTGCCCGCGCTGCCGCCGTACCGCCGAGCGCGCCGTCCCCGGCACCTGGCCCGGCACCAGCGTCACCCCCGCCGCGCTGCCCGTCCTTCAGGCCCCGCGCGCGGGCGTGCACACCGCGATGACGCACGCGGCACGCGCGCGTGGCGGCGCCCCCCGCTTCGACCGGCGCGGATTCCCCATGGACCCGAAGGACCACGCGGCCCGCCGCGACCGCCTCCGTGCGCGTGCCGTGACCACGACCGTCGTCGCCACCGTGGTCGCCGCCCCGGTGTTCGCCCTGTGGGCCGCCTACCGCGGCCCCCTCACCGGCGAGGCCGCCGACGGCCGGCCCGCCACCGCGCGCGAGGTGCAGGGCACGGCGCCGCTCGGCGACGGGGGCGCGGGCGGGTACGAGAACGCTGGGAACGCCAGCGCGAGGCCCGGCGCCCGCCCGCCCGGCAAGGACGGTCGCACACCCGACGTCTCCGTCGAGGTCATCGGCGTGGCGACGGGCGCCCCGGGCGAGGGGCACCTGGCGGTGACGGCCTCCAACGACGGCAACACCACCGTGATCACCCTCACCGCGTCCGGCAGCTCACCGGTCCACTGGTCCGCGACCACGGGCGCCTCCTGGCTGTACATGAACCAGTCCACGGGCACGCTCGACCCCGGCGCGTCGTTCACGATCCGCGTCTACGTCGACCACCTCCACGAGCCCTCCGGCCCGTGGCACGCGCAGGTCGCGGTGGCCCCGGTGGGCGCCGTCGTCTCGATCGACGGCTACGGCGCGGCGGGCCCCTCCGACCCGCGCCCCACCCCCAGCCACACCGTCCCGTCCGACCCCTCACCGACCGGTCCGCCGTCCGGCTCGGACCCCACTCCCGGCGACCCGACCCCGACCGACCCGCCGACCTCCAGCCCGTCGCCCTCCGACCCGCCGGCCTCGAGCCCGCCGCCCACCGACAGCGGCGCGCCGAGCCCCACCTAGGCCGCCTTGTCCCTGCCCATACCGTCAGGCCACGGGATCCGCGGGATGCGGTGCCACCAGCGGCAGCTGCGACGCCAGGCGCTGCTCGCACAGCTCGGCCAGGCGGTCGTACCCCGCCTTGCCCATCAGCTCGGTCAGCTCCGCCCGGTAGGAGACGTACACCGGCTCGCCCGCGCCGTGCGCCGACGTCGCCGACGTGCACCACCAGTGCAGGTCGTGGCCGCCCGGACCCCAGCCCCGGCGGTCGTACTCACCGATCGACACCTGCAGCACCCGCGTGTCGTCGGGCCGGTCGATCCACTCGTACGTGCGCCGGATCGGCAGCTGCCAGCACACGTCCGGCTTGGTCTCCAGCGGCTCGCGGCCCTCCCGCAGGGCCAGGATGTGCAGCGAGCAGCCGGCGCCGCCCGGGAACCCGGGCCGGTTCTGGAAGATGCACGAGCCCTGGTAGGGGCGGGTCTGCCGGGACCCCTCGTCGTCCTCCGCGACCCAGCCCGTCTCCATGCCCACGTCATGGTGCTGCCAGATCTCCGGGGTGAGCCGTGCCACGTGCTCGGCCACCCGCTTCTCGTCGTCCTCGTCCGAGAAGTGCGCCCCCAGCGTGCAGCACCCGTCGTCCGCGCGGCCCGCCTGGATGCCCTGGCAGCCGCTCCCGAAGATGCAGTTCCAGCGCGAGGTCAGCCATGTCAGATCACACCGGAAGACCTGCTCGTCGTCGGCCGGATCCGGAAACTCCACCCACGCGCGCGCGAAGTCGAGTCCCTTCTCGTCGCTCGCCTTCAGGGCTTTCTTCGCCATCTTCAGGGCCTTCTCGGACGGGGACGCCTTCGCCTGCGAAGAATCCTTCGATCCCTTGGAGGATTTGTCGGTCTTCGCCTTTTTCGTCTTTGGCACGCCTCCAGAGTAAGTGGCCCCGGACCGCTCCGGGGACGGCAGATCCCCGCACTGGCAGTAGCGTTCCGTACATGAGACTCGGTGTCCTCGACGTGGGTTCGAACACGGTGCATCTGCTGGTGGTGGACGCCCACCCCGGCGCGCGCCCCCTGCCCGCGCACTCGCACAAGGCGGAACTGCGGCTGGCCGAGCTCCTGGACGGCGGCGGAGCCATCGACCAGGAGGGCGTGGACAGGCTGATCGCCGTCGTCCGGGACGCCCTCCAGGCCGCCGAGGACAAGGGCGTCGAGGACCTGCTGCCGTTCGCCACCTCCGCGGTGCGCGAGGCCGGCAACAGCGACGACGTCCTCGCCCGGGTCGAGGACGCCACGGGCGTCGAGCTGCAGGTGCTGACCGGCGAGGAGGAGGCCCGGCTGACCTTCCTCGCCGCCCGCCGCTGGTTCGGCTGGTCCGCGGGCAAGCTCCTCGTCCTCGACATCGGCGGCGGCTCCCTGGAGATCGCCTACGGCATCGACGAGGAACCCGACGCCGCGGTGTCCCTGCCGCTGGGCGCGGGCCGGCTGACCGCCGCCTGGCTGCCCGGCGACCCCCCCGACCCCGCGGATGTCAGGGCGCTGCGCCGCCACGTGCGGACCGAGATCGCCCGCACGGTCGGCGAGTTCAGCCGCTTCGGGGCCCCGGACCACGTCGTCGCCACCTCAAAGACGTTCAAGCAGCTCGCCCGCCTCGCCGGGGCGGCCCGCTCCGCCGAGGGCCTGTACGTCCAGCGCGAGCTGAAGCGGGAGTCCCTGGAGGGCTGGGTGCCCCAGCTCGCCGGGATGACGGTCGCACAGCGCGCGGAACTCCCCGGCGTCTCCGACGGCCGCGCGGGCCAGCTCGTCGCCGGGGCGCTGGTCGCGGAGGCGGCGATGGACCTGTTCGGCGTGGAGACGCTGGAGATATGCCCCTGGGCACTGCGGGAGGGCGTGATCCTGCGGCGGCTGGACCACATGGGCTCGGTCTGAGCAGGGTTCCCCGCAGGGGTGCGGGGCTGTGACAGGTGCGGCTGCGCCGCGCGGTCGCGAACGAACACGGCCCGCGACGCCGAACTGATCGACAAGGCACCCCCTACTGCTGTGGCCGGCTACTGCTGTGGCCGGAAAGGTTCACCGGCTCGCGACGCCCGGCACGGCACCTCGCCGCGTTGTCGCATCGCCCGAGTACATCCGGTACGCGGGCGACGCTCCGCCTTGCGACGCACCGCACCGGACGCCGCGAGATTTCCGGCAAACCTTTCCGGCCACAGCACTAGTGACCTCGGCCACCCCCACCCCCCACTCCCGGCCCAACCGCCGGAGGCACCCCGTACCCTGTCCCTCGTGGCAGAACCAGCGGTGCGCATCCCGGATGCGAAGGTCGCGCTGTCGACGGCCTCCGTCTACCCGGAGTCGACGGCGACGGCCTTCGAGATCGCCGCGCGCCTCGGGTACGACGGGGTCGAGGTCATGGTGTGGACCGACCCGGTCAGCCAGGACCTCGAGGCGCTGCGCCGGCTCAGCGACTACCACCAGATCCCCATTCTGGCCGTCCACGCCCCCTGTCTGCTGATCACTCAGCGGGTGTGGTCCACCGACCCCTGGGTCAAACTCCAGCGGGCCCGCGCGGCCGCCGAGAAGCTCGGCGCCGGCACCGTCGTGGTCCATCCGCCCTTCCGCTGGCAGCGCCAGTACGCGCGTGACTTCGTCGACGGCATCTGGCGCATGGCGAACGAGACGGATGTGCGGTTCGCCGTCGAAAACATGTACCCGTGGCGCTACCGGGACCGCGAGATGCTCGCGTACGCCCCCGACTGGGACGTCACGAAGGACGACTACCGGCACTTCACGATCGACCTCAGCCACGCCGCGACGGCCCGCACGGACGCCCTGCAGATGCTCGACCGCATGGGCGACCGCCTCGGCCACGTCCACCTCGCCGACGGCAACGGCTCCAACAAGGACGAGCACCTCGTCCCCGGCCGTGGCGTACAGCCCTGCGCCGAGGTCCTGGAGCGGCTGGCTCGGGGCGGCTTCGACGGCCACGTCGTCATCGAGGTCAACACCCGCCGCGCCATGTCCGGCGCCGAGCGCGAGGCGGACCTCGCGGAGGCCCTCGCCTTCACCCGGCTGCACCTGGCGTCGGCGGTGCGGGTGCCCCGCCGGTGAGTGGGCTCCAGCCCGGCCGAGGATCAAAGAAAGCGCTGAGACACACGTCCCGCATTCCGGACATCGTGTCCGTCCCTTGGAGCACCGGCGTACGCTCGACGTGAGCCAGAACTCCGCCAGCCTCCCTGGTGGAACTCTCCGAAGGAGCGAGCGACGATGCCCGAGCTGAGGTCCCGCACAGTCACCCACGGCCGCAACATGGCGGGCGCCCGCGCCCTGATGCGCGCCTCCGGTGTACCCGGTGCGGACATCGGACGGAAGCCGATCATCGCCGTCGCCAACTCCTTCACCGAGTTCGTCCCGGGCCACACCCACCTCCAGCCGGTCGGCCGGATCGTCAGCGAGGCGATCAGCGAGGCCGGCGGCATCCCGCGCGAGTTCAACACCATCGCGGTGGACGACGGCATCGCCATGGGCCACGGCGGCATGCTCTACAGCCTGCCCTCCCGCGACCTGATCGCGGACAGCGTGGAGTACATGGTGGAGGCCCACTGCGCCGACGCCCTGGTCTGCATCTCCAACTGCGACAAGATCACCCCGGGCATGCTGATGGCGGCCCTGCGCCTGAACATCCCGACGGTCTTCGTCTCCGGCGGCCCCATGGAGTCGGGCCGCGCCACCCTGGTCGACGGCACCGTCCGCACCCTCGATCTGGTCGACGCGATCTCCGACGCCGTGAACGACAAGATCTCCGACGAGGACATCCTCCGTATCGAGGAGAACGCCTGTCCGACCTGCGGCTCGTGCTCCGGCATGTTCACCGCCAACTCGATGAACTGCCTGACCGAGGCGATCGGCCTCTCCCTCCCCGGCAACGGCTCGGTCCTCGCCACCCACACGGCCCGCAAGCAGCTGTACGTGGACGCGGCCCGCACCGTCATGGACCTCACCCGCCGCTACTACGAGCAGGACGACGACACGGTCCTGCCGCGCAACATCGCCACCTTCTCCGCCTTCGAGAACGCGATGGCCCTCGACATCGCGATGGGCGGCTCCACCAACACGATCCTGCACCTGCTGGCGGCGGCCCAGGAGGCGGGCGTCCCCTTCGGCCTGGAGGAGATCGACTCCGTCTCGCGCCGGGTGCCGTGCCTGGCGAAGGTCGCCCCGAACGTCGCCAAGGACCGCACGTACTACATGGAGGACGTGCACCGCGCCGGCGGCATCCCCGCCCTCCTCGGCGAGCTGCACCGCGCGGGCCTGCTGAACGAGGACGTGCACGCCGTGCACAGCCCGTCCCTCGCGGACTGGCTGAAGACGTGGGACGTCCGCGGCGGCTCCCCGTCCCCCGAGGCCGTGGAACTGTGGCACGCGGCCCCCGGCTGTGTCCGCTCGGCCGAGGCATTCTCCCAGTCGGAGCGCTGGGAGGCCCTCGACGAGGACGCGGAGAACGGCTGCATCCGCTCCGCGGAGCACGCGTACTCCAAGGACGGCGGCCTGGCGGTCCTCAAGGGCAACCTGGCCGAGGACGGCTGCGTGGTGAAGACCGCGGGCGTCGACGAGTCGATCTGGACCTTCGAGGGCCCGGCGGTCGTCTGCGAGTCGCAGGAGGAGGCCGTCCAGAAGATCCTCACCCAGCAGGTCAAGGAGGGTGACGTCGTCGTCATCCGCTACGAGGGCCCCAAGGGCGGCCCGGGCATGCAGGAGATGCTCTACCCGACCTCGTACCTGAAGGGCCGCGGCCTGGGGAAGGCCTGCGCGCTGATCACGGACGGCCGCTTCTCCGGCGGCACGTCGGGCCTGTCGATCGGCCACGCGTCCCCCGAGGCGGCCTCGGGCGGCACGATCGCCCTGGTGCGGGACGGTGACCGCATCCGCATCGACATCCCGAACCGCACGATCGAGCTCCTGGTGTCCGACGAGGAGCTCGACACCCGCCGTGCCGCGCTGAACGGCGTCTACGCCCCCGCGAACCGCGACCGTAAGGTCTCCGCCGCCCTGCGCGCGTACGCCGCGATGGCGACGAGCGCGGACAAGGGCGCGGTGCGCGATGTGACGAAGCTGGGCTGAGGGCTCACTCCAGGAGCTCTGGAAAGGGCCGCCCGTCGCCGGGCGGCCCTTTCGCGTCCTACCAGCGGGCCGGGTCGCGTCCGTCGACGGCGAGGACGGTGCCGTCGGGGGCGGCGGCGTAGACGTGGTGGTCGATGACCAGGGGTTCGGGCAGCGCGGCCATCACCCGGTCCGAGCTCGGGGCCAGCCGTGGCCGGGTCTGACCGGTGAGCTTCCCGTCACGGGCGTCGACGGCGATGAGCCGCCCGTCGGCCGCCGTGAAGTACACCTGGCCGTCGGCCACGACCGGCGCCGAGCCGCGGCTCACGGACGTTTCCAGGTGCCACAGTTCCCTCCGCGTGTCCAGGTCCACGGCCTTCAGCGCACCGCCCGCCGCCAGGAGGTAGACGACGGTTCCGTGCACGGTCGCGTGCGCGTTCTCCAGCGCGATGGTCAGGGGAACGCGGCGCACCGACCCGGAACCGGGGACGTAGCGGACGACCGCTCTCGTCTCCCCGTAGGCGCCCAGGGAGAGGAAGAAGAGAGAGCCGTCCCTGGACGCGAAGGGTTCGAGCTGCCCGCTGAGCCGGGCGTCCCACCGCACGTCACCGGTCACCGGATCCACCGCGGTGACGCGCGTGCTGCTCCCGTCGTCCGAGACGCCCGCAGCGTACGCCGTCGGGTCTCCGGGGAACGAGGTGAACAGGGGCGTGCTCTGCCCGGGGATCCGCCGGCGCCATTTCGTGTCGCCCGATGCGCTGTCGACGCCGGTGACGGTGCCGTCCTTGCCGGTGATCAGCAGCATGCCTCCGACGGATCGCAATCCGTTGTACGACGGGACGCCGCGCTGCCAACGTGGTCTGCCGGAAGCGGGGTCCAAGGCCTCCATACGCAGCCCCTCGCCCAGCAGCGGCTGCACGAGGTCGCCCGACAGGACCGGCGGCCCGCTCCTGAGCGCCGTGGCGACGCCGTGCCGCCACAGCAGCGTGCCGTCGGCCGGATCGAGGGCGTAGACGAGCCCTGACCGCGCGCAGAGCAGCTTCCCCGCCCCGTAGGAACAGTGGGGCGTACCGGTGCCCCCGGAAACCGGACGTGCCTGCCACTGATGGAATCCGTCCGCCGGGGCCGACCGGGTGGTGGCCCGCGGTGGCCCGCCGTCTCCCAGCAGGGGAATCGAGGCGAACGCGCCGACGGCCACCAGACCGAGTGCCCCGGCGGCCAGGGCCACCCGCTTGCGCAGCCGTCCCCTCAGCCGCGGCTGCGGCTTCTCGGCGCCGGCCGCGGACTTCGGTAGGTCGCCCTCGCCCGTCCGCTGCGCCGGTATGAACGGCTGGGTGTCGTACAAGGCCGCCACCGACCGCAGCTCCCGCATCAGTTCGTCCGGCGTGGGCCGGTCCTCGGGTTCCTTGGCGAGGCAGCGCAGCACCAGTGGCGCCAGATCCTCCGGTACGCCGGCCAGCTCCGGTTCGTCGTGCACCACCTGGTAGGCCACGATGTATGGACTGTCCGAATCGAACGGCCCCCGTCCGGTGGCCGCGTGCACCATCACGGACCCGAGCGCGAAGACGTCGGCGGCCGGCCCGACCTCCCTCGGCCGCCGGAACTGCTCGGGGGCCATGAAGGGCGGCGTGCCGATCAACTTGCCGGTCTCGGTGCGCAGTTCGCTGTCCTTCGGCCGGGAGATGCCGAAGTCGATGACCTTCGGGCCGTCCTCGGCGAGCAGCACGTTGCTCGGCTTGAGGTCCCGGTGCACCACCCCGGCCCGATGGATGTCGCGCAGCGCCTCCGCGAGCCCGGCCATCAGTCGGCGCAACTGGGCCGGGACCATGGGCCCGTTCCGCTTCACATGGTCGGACAGGGTCGGTCCGGGGATGAACAGCGTGGCCATCCAGGGCCGTTCGGCCTCCGGGTCGGCGTCGACGACGGGGGCCGTGAAGGCACCGCTCACCCTCCGGGCCGCGGCCACCTCCTGCCGGAAACGGCCCCTGAACTCGGGGTCCCTGGCGTACTCGGCGTGCACGACCTTCACCGCCAGCTTCATCCCGGAGGTGCTGCGGGCCAGGTGCACCACGCCCATGCCGCCGGAGCCCAGGCAGGACTCCAGGCGGTAGTGACCGGCGTACTCGGGAAGTTCCGCTTCCGCGCCCGCTCCGGTGTTGCGCTGTGGCGCCATGGACCACCCCCGTGCTGTTCGTCCGCGCGCGCGACGCACGGAGCCTAGTCGATGACCCGTACGAGACCGAGGCGGCTTGCCAGCCTCCGCGTGCGCGTCATACATGTGTGTTTGAAGGTGTGACACGAGGGAATCAACGGGACCCCATGACAGTCATGGGGCTCAACGGGGGAGGATGTCCATGTCTGTCGACCGCATGGAAGACACCGAGCGCGACACCGAGCAGCAGGCCGTCACGACGACGGTCCTGCGCTACTACTCGGTCGCCCCGGGCGTCCGGCTCAACGTCCGCAGCGGCCCCGGCACCGGCTACACCATCGTCCGGGTCCTGCCCGAGGGTGCCAAGGTGCCGATCTACTGCCAGACGCCGGGCACGACGGTGACCGGTCCGTACGGCACGAGCAACATATGGGACAACATCGACAGCGGCGAGTACGTCTCCGACGCGTACGTGAACACGGGCAGCGACGGCTACATCGCCTCGCGCTGCTGACCGTCCCGCCGCGGGGGCCGCCCGCCGCCGGAGTGATAATCGACGCGTGAGCGACGACAACGGCACTCCGGACACCCCCAAGGGCGGCCCCCGCCCCGAACCGATCCGCTTCTTCGGCACCACCTGGGTGGATCACGACGGCGGCTACACGGCCCGCCGTATCGCCGTGTCCGCCGGCTCCCTCGCCGCCGCCGCGATCTCCTGCCTCGTCCTGCGCTTCGCCTATCAGGGCCTGAGCATCGCCGATGTCGGCGCACCGGTGACGTTCCTGGTCGTGGTCATGTTCGCCGTGTGCAGCGCACTCGCGTTCGGCCACACCTGGGGAGCCTTCACCAAGCGCCCCGACCCCGAGCGCCAGTCCTCCCTCCGCGGCCTCCTCACCATCGGCTTCGTCGGCTCCCTCCTCGCCTACTTCTTCCGCTCCCTGACCGAGGCCCCCGGCGAGAAACTCCACCGCGAGGAGTACGACCAGGCCCGCGCCGCCCAGGAGAAGCGCACCTCGCGCCGCACCGGCAACCCCTCCCGTCGACGCCGTTCCTGACCCGGGCCCCGCCCAACGCCGCGTAAACCCGCTGCCCCGGCCCCCGCCGCCCGCCACCATGGGCGTATGACCGCGCCCTCCCGAGCCGCCCGCGCCCACTCCTTCAACGCCGCCGCGGCCCAGTACGCCGCGAACCGCCCCTCCTACCCGCCCGCCCTCTTCGACGCTCTCGAAGACCTCGCCGGCCGCCCCCTCGCCGGCGCCCGCGTGGCCGACATCGGCGCCGGTACCGGTATCGCCACCGCCCTGCTCAAGGCCCGCGGCGCGCACGTACTCGCCGTGGAGCCCGGCGCCGGCATGGCCGACCAGTTCCTCCGCAGCCTCCCCGACGTCCCGCTCCTGCGCGGCGACGGCAACGCCCTCCCCCTCGCCACCGCCTCCACCGACGTCCTCACCTACGCCCAGTCCTGGCACTGGACCGACCCGGCCCGCTCGGTCCCCGAGGCCCTGCGCGTCCTGCGGCCGGGCGGCGCGCTCGCGCTGTGGTGGAACATGGACGCCCAGGACGTCCTCTGGATCACCGAGCAGGCGGACCGCATCAAGCGCTTCTTCGGCACCGAGAAGGCCACCAAGAACGGCGCCGGCGGCACCCATACCGAACTCGCCTTCGAAGGCGCCCCCGAGATCCCCGCCCACGCCCGCCGCGTCGTCCGCTGGAGCCGCACGGTCCCCGTCGACACCCACCTCGCCAACATCGGCAGCCACTCGATCTTCCTGGTCGGCGGCGAGGAACGCGCCAGGGCCTTCCTCGCCGAGGAGCGGGAGCACCTCCTCAAGACCTTCCCGGACGGCCGTGTGGAGGAGGTCTACGACGTGGTACTGATCGTGGCCCGGCCACAGCACTAGGTGCCGGCAGCCACCGTCCCGCCCACCGGACACCCCGCCGAGCCCACCCTCCCCGGTGCGAGGATGACGGAAGGACGACGCACCACGGAGGGCCCCACCACCATGAGCCAGAAAGTCGCAGTCCTCGGTACCGGCAAGATCGGCGAAGCCCTGCTCAGCGGAATGATCCGAGCCGGCTGGGCCCCCGCCGACCTGCTGGTGACCGCCCGCCGTCCGGAGCGGGCCGAAGAGCTCCGCACCCGCTACGGCGTCACCCCGGTCACCAACCCCGAGGCCGCGAAGACCGCCGACACGCTCATCCTCACGGTCAAGCCCCAGGACATGGGCACGCTCCTCGACGAACTCGCACCCCACGTCCCCGCCGACCGCCTGGTCATCAGCGGCGCCGCGGGCATCCCCACCTCCTTCTTCGAGGCCCGCCTCGCCGTCGGCACCCCGGTCGTCCGCGTCATGACGAACACCCCCGCCCTCGTCGACGAGGCCATGTCCGTCATCTCCGCCGGCACCCACGCCACCGCCGACCACCTGGCCCACACCGAGGAGATCTTCGGAGCCGTCGGCAAGACCCTCCGTGTCCCCGAGTCCCAGCAGGACGCCTGCACCGCGCTGTCCGGCTCGGGCCCGGCGTACTTCTTCTACCTGGTCGAGGCCATGACCGACGCCGGCATCCTGCTCGGCCTGCCCCGCGACAAGGCCCACGACCTCATCGTCCAGTCCGCGATCGGCGCCGCGGTGATGCTCCGCGACAGCGGCGAACATCCGGTCAAGCTCCGCGAGAACGTCACGTCCCCGGCGGGCACCACCATCAACGCCATCCGCGAACTCGAGAACCACGGCGTACGGGCCGCCCTCATCGCCGCCCTGGAAGCCGCCCGCGACCGCAGCCGCGAGCTGGCCTCCGGCAACAACTGACGTCGCCCGAGGGGGCGGGTACCGGGTCACTCCGCCGCGCGCAGAACCTCCTCCAAGGTCACCACGCGCGCGAACCCGCCCCCCACAGGGACGCCGCCGACGCCCGCGCGCCTACCGGGCCGCGCTCACCACGGCCTCCGGCACAGCGGAAGCCGCCGGCAGCAGCCCGATCGCGCGGTAGGCGGCATCCACGGTCGGCCGGGCCACCGCCCGCGCCCGCTCCGCACCGCGGCGCAGCACCCCCTCGAGATACCCGGGATCGGCACACAACTCCCGATGCCGCTCCTGCACCGGCCGCAGCAGCTCGACCACGGCCTCCGCGGTGTCCTTCTTCAGAGCCCCGTACGACGCGTACGCACCGCTCAGCTTCTCGGGATCACCTCCGGAGCAGGCGGCGAGGATCTCCAGCAGATTGGTCACGCCGGGCCGCGTCTCCCGGTCGTACACGACGTCCGTCCCACTGTCGGTCACCGCACGCATGACCTTCTTCCGCACGACGTCCGGCTCGTCGAGCAGATAGACGATGCCCGGCCCGGTGTCCTCGGACTTGCCCATCTTGGAGGTCGGGTCCTGAAGGTTCATGACGCGGGTCGCGACCTGAGGGGGCGTCGCCCGCGGCACCACGAACGTGTGCCCGTACCGCTGGTTGAACCGCACGGCCAGATCCCGCGCCAGCTCCACGTGCTGCGTCTGGTCGTCCCCGACCGGCACCTCGTCCGTCCCGTACGCCAGGATGTCCGCCGCCATCAGCGCCGGGTACGTCAGCAGGGACAGCCGCACGCTCCCGCCCCGCGCCCGCTCCCGTGCGGCCTTCTCCTTGTACTGGATCATCCGCCGCATCTCACCGTCGGTGGCCACGCACTCCAGCAGGTACGACAGCCGCGCGTGCTCGTCGACATGGCTCTGCACGAACAGCGTGCACCGCTCCGGATCGAGCCCCGCGGCCAGCAGCAGCGTCGCCGCCTGCCGACTGAGCCTGCGCACCCGCGCCGGATCGTGGTCCACGGTCAGGGCATGCAGGTCGACGACGCAGAAGAGCGCGTCCGCCTGATGCTGGTCGACGTTCACCCACCGCTGTACGGCGCCCAGGTAGTTCCCCAGCGTCAGGTGCCCGGTCGGCTTCACCCCGCTGAAAACCCGTGTCATCTCCACTCCACCTCCTGGTAGGGACCGCCGCCTTCGGCCGGCCGCCCCTCGGAGATCCGGAGGAGATACGAGAACGGCCGCCGAAGCGGCGGCCGTTGAGCGCATACGTGAGTCCGGCCGCCGTCAGGCGGCCCACCACAACTGGTTGCACGTACGCGAAGTCATGACACCGAGGGTACGCCCACCGTGGCCTCCCGCAAGGGGGTATGAACCCGAGTTGACACGCACCGGGCCGATCCGTAGGGTTCTCCGGGTTGCCCGACGTGAGCGCCGACTCCGGTCGGTCCCCGGGCGGCCATTCCGCAGGTACCAAACCGACAATCGACGTTACGTCGTCGTGCGTTATCGGCATGCGTATTTTCGGAATGTAGGAAGGAAGCCCCCGATTAGCTCGGGAGCCGAGAATCCGCTAAAGTCTCACTCGTCGGAACGGCCCAAGGGCCGCGAGGACAAGCCCGGTTGACTGGGCGTCAGACCCCGAAGGGAACTGAGGGATCTGATAGAGTCGACAAAGCCGGAAGGCCGAAAGGCCGGAAAGCACCGAGGAAATCGGATCGGAAAGATCTGATAGAGTCGGAAGCACCGAAGGGAAGCGCCCGGAGGAAAGCCGAGAGAGTGAGTCTCTCCGGTGAGTACAAAGGAAGCGTCCGTTCCTTGAGAACTCAACAGCGTGCC